>JALQXY010000132.1 GCA_023262945.1 Rickettsiales bacterium
ATAGGACTTGCATTTTTTACAATTTTTATCTCAAAAAATATTTTGTCATATTGTTTATTTTTAGATGGGAATTGGTATAATTGAATTGTTAAAATAGATTAAATCGTTAACTTTTTTAGCTCCAGATTCCTCAGCGATTAAGGTGAATGGGATTGTAAATTGATAATTTGAAAGACTTTTAAGAGAAACAAAATCAATTCTATTGCAAGCCAAGTAAGCTAACTCCAATATCTTTGAACCATAACTTCTTACAGCAACCGCTTTATCATTTGGGTTAAATTCTTTATATTGAGAAATATTATCAACTATCGCAACATCATTACTTGATCTTTTAGTAATTTTAATTCGACGATTATTTAAAAAGGCACCGAAACCTTTTTCGCAATAAAAAGTCTCATTTGGTAATATTTTTTTAATTACCACAGCAATCGACTTACTTTCTTCAAAATTATCGCCATAATTAAGAGCAATGGCTACAACAAAATCTGGATTAGCACGCTCCAAGTTAGCAACTCCACTTATAGGAAATATAACAAAATGATATTGCGATTTTTCGTCGTTAACGATCTTTTGGCCGTCAGAAAAATAAAAATTATATTTTGGTTTAAATTTTAACAAATCATCAGTTATGATTTTTTTGACTTTTTGATAACAAGAATTAGTAAATTTTTGTGCTATTTTTGAGTTGCTTTGCAAATTTCCAAGTTCAGCAAAATCTCTTAATATATAATTTCCAGCTTTCTCGCAAGCTTTAAGTATTATGTTTAAATTATTACTATATCTCATTTAGCTCCTTATAATTTGATTTAATTCTAACTTTTTTTAAAGAATAATTTAATTGTAAATTATTATTCATAGTAACAAGACTATGAGCTAAAAATTTATCATTGTTTTTTTCTTTAAAATCTTGACGATAATGAGCGCCGCGACTTTCTTCTCTATTAATTGCACTATAATACGAAACATAGGCGCATAATAATAAATTTTTAAATTCACAATAACATATCAACTCTTCATTCCACAATAAAGATTTATTATAAAAAGTAAATTGACTTAAAATATTTAGTAATTTTTGACAATATTTATAACCCTCATTTAATAAATCATAATTACGAAAAACCCCTAAATGAATATCATTAAATTCTCTAAATTCAGATTTTAATTTCTCTAGATTAATTTTCTGATTATTGTTATTATTGTTAAGAAATAACTTTGAAAAGCTTTTTCTAATTTGTTTTTCAATCAATTCTTTATCATCAAAATTATTACAATAGCTATTTATATCTTTAGCCGCTCTGTTGCCAGCAATTTTACCAAAAACAACCAAATCCAATAAAGAATTACAGCCAAGTCTATTAGCTCCATGCACTGAAACACATCCAGCCTCACCTATAGCAAACAACCCTAACACTTCTTGCTGCTTATCATCGATAACAACGCAATCATTATTTACCGCAATTCCTCCCATGGTATAATGGGCCGATGGTGAAACGGGAATTAGATCTTTAGTAGCATCAAGATGACAAAATTTAGAAACTAACTCTAAAACTCCTGGCAATTTTTTACTTAATTTATCTTTTCCTAAATGTCTTAAATCTAGATGTAAATGATCTTTATTTTTACCGCAACCAAATCCTTGATTAATTTCTGTAGACATAGAACGAGCAATAATGTCTCTTGCTGCTAATTCCATCATATTTGGCTCATATTTACGCAAAAATCTTTCTCCTTGACTGTTAAGCAGATAACCACCCTCTCCTCTTGCTGCTTCGGTTATTAAAAAACCATAATTATGAATACCGGTAGGATGAAATTGCAAAAATTCCATATCTTGCAGTGGTAAATCTTGCTTAATAATTAAAGCTAATCCATCACCGCTACAAATTGTTGACGAAGTAGTGTTGGCAAAAATTTGACTATATCCACCCGTAGCAATTATAGTTGTCTTACTTTTGAAATAAGTTAATAAACCATTATTTAGATCAATAGCTAAACAACCATAACATCTTCTTTGATTTTGATTATCTATGATCAAGTCAGTAACGAAAAATTCATTAAAAAACTCGATATTACAATTTAGACATTGTTGATACAAAGTTCTGTGAATAGCATTTCCTGTATTATCTTTTGAGTAACAAGCACGATGAACTGTTTTTGTTTTACCATAATCCCTACTCTGTCCACCATAAGCCCTTTGTGAAATCTTGCCAGAATTATCGCGAGAAAAGGTCACGCCCATCTTTTCTAGATCTAAAATTGCTTTTTTAGCATATTTGCATAAAATTTCTACCGAATCCACATCAGCTAGATTGCCTGAAGCTTTAATGGTATCGTAGGCATGAAATAACCAATTATCATCTTCAGCATTTGATAAAGCGGCATTGATACCACCCTTAGCGGCAACAGTATGACTATAATTAGGCATAACCTTGCTAATAATAGCAATTTTTTTTATATTATTATCATTAAGACTAAGTGCCGACATCAATCCAGAACCACCACTACCAATGATAATTGCATCAAATTCTTTTTGAACAAATTGCATAAATTGATTGAATAAATTTTTCAGGTTAAAATGGTATTACTAATCCTATTTAAGAAAAAATTGTCATTACCTACGCACTAATAAACCAGAAATTTGAGATGCATTTGTTAAATTAAAAACTCTACTTGGTCCAAGACTATCTTCAATATAAGTTTTAATATTTTCTCTATAATTATCTGGCAATTGATGAAGTAGCATCTGCCATTGACTACAAATGCTTGCTAATGAGTCAGAATTTTCAGATATTTTTATCTTTTCTATTCCTTTATAAGCAGATAAAAATATCTCTTTCAACTGTTCTAAAGTTCTTTCGTTAAAACTAGATTTGATATCTTCTATATTATTTACTATAGCTTTATTAGCTATTAAAATCTCAATCATTTCTGAATTAATATCTGAGTTTTTTATAGCATAATCAAGAGCTGTAAATCCATCATTGTCAATGTTATTTACATTAATATAAGGGCTAGTTAGTAAAGATTTAACCACATCAAGACAATCTTCGCAAACCAAAATCTGAAGAGGGGTTGCTTTACAAGAGTCAAGAGCATTAATATTTATTTCCTGATGTTTTATTAAAATATCGACTAATGTTTTTTTTGTCGTAACATGCAAAGGCGTTGCTAAAAAACTATCAGCGGCATTAACGTCGGTATTAGCGTTATTTAATAAAGCACTAACCACATCTTCTACATTATCTTTCTGAATCTGTATAGCATAATGAAGAGGTGTTTCTTGAAAAATATTAACACAATTAACATTTAAACTTTCATGCTCGAGTAAAGTTTTAATAATTTCTACATCATCTACTTGAACCGCAGTATGAAGAGCTGATTCTTCATCATTGTTAATAATATTTACATCAATATCAGAATGCCTTAGCAAAGCTTTAATTATATCAATGCTTTGAAAAGCCACGGCATAATGAAGAATTGTATTTCCTTCATCATCGATATCGTTAACTTCAAAATTCTGATGCTGATTTTCTTGATTTATTATTCTTAAAACCGAATCAATATCATCATATTTTATCATTTCAACAAGATCCTTTACATTCATAATAATTTAATTAATTGTTAAATACATTTTTAACTTGAAAATAGATAATTTATCAAAATATTTTTTAGTAAATTGCAAGGCCCTTATTTCTACAGGGTGCAATGATTTATGTCTATTTTAACCAAAAAGATGAAGTTATGATTTTAATTCTTTTTTAATCTTTTAAAGATTATATTTAGCATAATATTAAATCGATGTTTGATTTTATTTTTAAATCAAATAATCTTGCCATTTTTTTTCAACTATTTTAAAAAATTATTTTAATATATATAATTTGATATTTTACTAATTGATTTTCTAAATATATATTTATGAGCAAAAGAAGAGTAGTAATTACCGGAATTGGCGCCGTAACTCCACTAGCTGCAACAGCGCAAAAAAGTTGGGAAAAATTAATTAACTCACAATCAGGGATTGGCAATATAACTATATTTGATGCCAGTGACATGCCTTGTCGCATTGCTGGTGAAGTTAAAATTTCAGATGATGGTAATGGAGACAGTCTTAATTTATCTAAATATATTGATGTAAAAGATCAAAAAAAAATGGATCGCTTTATTCATTTTGCTATCGTTGCAGCGGATCAAGCAATTGCTGATTCAGGATGGAAAGCTGAAAGCGAAGAGCAAAAATATCGCACCGGAATTATGATGGGATCTGGAATTGGAGGATTACCATCAATCGAAAAAACCGTTATAGCCATTCAAGAAAAGGGAACTAGAAAAATAAGTCCATTTTTTATACCATCAAGTCTAATAAACTTAGCTTCTGGTCAAATTTCAATTAGACATGGATTTATGGGTCCTAACCATGCCGTTGTCACGGCATGCTCTTCAGGAGCTCACGCCATTGGAGACTCTGCTCGTATGATTGAATATGGAGATGTTGACGTTATGATAGCTGGCGGCGCAGAATCAGCAATAAGTAAATCAGGAGTCGGTGGATTCTCGGCATTAAAAGCTTTGTCATCTGGCTTTAATGACAATCCTCAAGCCGCCTCAAGACCTTGGGACAAAGACCGAGATGGCTTTGTTATGGGAGAGGGAGCTGGAGTTGTCGTTCTTGAAGAATATGAGCACGCTAAAAAAAGAGGGGCTAAAATATATGCTGAAATTGGTGGATATGGATTATCCGGAGATGCTTATCACATAACAGCTCCTGAGGCATCTGGTCGTGGATCAACTTATGCAATGAAAACAGCAATAAGACATGCTAAAATAAACATTGATGAAGTTGATTATGTAAATGCTCATGGCACATCTACACCACTTGGTGACGAGATTGAAGTTTCGGCAATCAAAAAAGTTTTCGGTGATCATGCATATAAATTAATGATGTCATCAACCAAATCATCAACAGGTCATTTACTTGGAGCTGCTGGCGCCATTGAAGCAATTTTTTCGATATTGGCAATTAATAATAACATAGCTCCCCCAACATTAAATCTTCATAATCCATCAGAAGGCTGCGATATTGATTTAGTACCTAATGTAGCAAAAGAAAGATTAATCAATAATGTTTTATCAAATTCTTTTGGATTTGGCGGTACTAATGCTTGCTTGCTTCTTAAAAAATTTAAATAATGTTAATATTGAAAGCTATAATTAAAGCAATTACCACATTGTCGACCTTGATTATTGCTATGTTTTTTTTGATGCTAACTATCATCCTTTATTACAATTCCCCAAACTCCTATCACAAAGAAGATAAAAGATTCATAATCGAAAGCGGCTTAACTCTAAGAGAAGTTGTTGATAAATTACATAAAGAAAAAATAGTTAGACATCCTGGTGCTTTTCTTTACTTAGGGCAAATTACCAAAGGAATTGATCCTAAAGTGCGTTATGGTGAGTATTTTTTTGAAAAGAATATCTCTTACTATAAAATTCTTCATAAAATGGTACAAGGCAACATATTCTTTCGCAAACTTACTATAGCAGAAGGGTTATCAAATCATAGCGCTTACGAAATAATAAATAATGCTCCTGGATTAGTCGGTGAAATGCCAGAACTATCAATAGAAGATGAAGGTTTTATAATGCCAGAAACTTATTTTTATTCTTACAATGATTCTAAAAAATTCTTAGTAAAAAGAATGACGGATCAAATGACTAAAGCTATAGATGAACTATGGCAATTACGCGACAAATCAATACCAATAAAAAATAAAAAAGAAGCTCTAATTCTGGCATCAATCGTTGAAAAGGAAACTGGCATTTTTTCAGAAAGAGGCTATGTTGCTTCGGTTTTTATTAACCGCTTACGCAAAGGTATGAAACTACAATCAGATCCGACAATAATATACTCCTATGCTTTTGGCAATAAGTCACTGGAAAGGCCAATTAAAATAAGCGACATTAGAAACAAATCTCCTTACAATACTTACAATATATACGGCCTTCCTCCTCAACCAATATGCAATCCTGGTATAGACTCAATAAAAGCAGTACTTAATCCGATCAAAACTGATTATTTATATTTTGTAGCTAGCGGTTATGGTGATCATGTATTTGCCACCAATTTAAGAGATCATAATAGAAATGTTATGCGTTATCGTGAATTAATGCGCGAAAAAAAGGAAAACGATTTATAATTTATGAATTTTTTTAGATTAATTTCAATTATATCTATAATAACCATACTAGCAGTATCGTGCGGCAGAAAAGGTGACCTAGAAAGAGACGGAGAAGATAAAAGGCCGAAATTTGACAATGTCTTTTTTGAAAGCAATTCTAAATATTCGATCCAACCCATCAATAGAAAGCTATTTATGGTAAGGGTGCCCAGATAAAATAGCTTGGCTACGATAAATTTGCTCAGCCAAAATCACTCTTACCATCATATGCGGAAAAGTCATTTTACCTAATGATATTTTTTTTTGGGATTTATCTAGAATTTTTTTACCTAAACCGTTAGAACCACCAATAACAAAATCTATTGATTTATGAGCTTCTAGCAATCTATCTTGCAAAAACCGAGAAAATTCTACACTGGAAAATTGAATACCCTTTTCATCAAGAGCAATTAAATATGATTCTTTGTCCAAATTCTTCAAAATAAGCTCTTCTTCTTTTGCTATCGTTATTTGAGAATTTGATTTATTATTATGTTTCCTTAACTCTAACTCTTTTAAGTTAATTTGCCAATTAATTCTGTTAATATAAGTTAAAAATGATTGCTTAAAATCAGAATTATTGAATTTACCTATCGATATTATATTGATATTCATTAATAAATTTTGTATAATAATGCTGTTGAAATTATTTTAATTTTTATATATTATCATTTCCTTAAATTAAATTCTTACATTTTAATTGTTTTTAAGTTTGATTTAAAAACGATGTAATACAAAATTTCATCTTTAAAGTAGTTAAAAATAAGCGATTAGATTCTTTGAAAAATGAACTTCAGTGTAATGCCTAGATAATTCGGGTTTTTAAATTAAAAAATAAAAACGATAAATGTGAATTCATTGGGTATTTAATGTATAAAAATTATATTTAAAATTGGCTAGAATAATTCTAGCAGTTTAAAGATATATTTAGGATATAATTTAGGATTATATCTATTAGTTTTAATTTTCAATTTTATTAATAAATGAAAATAGCTATCTATCCCGGAACTTTTGATCCAATAACCTTTGGTCATCTTGATATTATAAAAAGAGCGACTGCAATTTTTGATCATCTTATAGTTGCCACTGCTAGCGATAATAGCAAAGAAACATTATTTAATCCCAAAGAAAGGCTTAAAATGATGCAAAATGAAATTGAAAATATTAATTATAAAAATAAAGTTTCAACTGTAGTTTTTTCTGGTTTACTAGTTGATTTTGCAAAAAAGAATAAAGCAAATTTTATTATAAGAGGCTTAAGAGCTGTTTCTGATTTTGAATATGAGTTTCAAATGTTTGGGATGAATTCTAAATTAAATCCTGATATCCAAACTATCTTCTTACCAGCTTCAGAAAATAATCAATTTGTTGCTTCAAAATTAGTTAAAGAAATAGCTAGACTAGGTGGAGATATATCTCATTTTGTCTCACCACAAATCGTCGCTGAACTTAAAAATAAAATAGCAAAAAATGCTTAATAATAAAATATTAGTACTAATCGATCATAGAGCTGGCACTAATAACCAATCTATAGCTCTAGCCAAAGAGATAGGTCTTGAATATGAAATATTAAAAATAAAACATGGCATATTAAGCAAACTGCCTAACAATTTTTTAACTAAATCACTTTTTCGCTTAAGCATAAAATCAAAAAAAGATTTGTTAAATAAAATTAAAAAAGATGGATACCCTAGAATAATAATCAGCGGCGGCAGAAGATTGGCTATTATCTCTCAAATAATTAAGAAAAAATCAAATTCAAAATCGCGTATTATTCAAATAATGAAACCTCAGTTACCTTTAAATAACTTTGATATTGTTATACTGCCTTACCATGACAATCTTAGAAATCGCAAAAATAAGAAAATAATTTTTTCAATTGGTTCGCTTAATTCAATAAATCGACAAAGCCTAGCTAAAGAAAAAGAAAGATTTGCCAATATCTTTGGTAAAATTAAGAAAAATAAAATAGGTTTATTAATTGGTGGCAAAAGCAGAAATTATAAATTTAACAAGCAGGAAGCTATTATTTTAGCAGAAAAACTTGCCAAAATTGCTAAAAAAGAAAATGCCAAAATACTTGTTGTTAACAGCAGAAGAACTGAAACAAAAATCAATAATATTTTTAAGAACTTAAATTGCGATCATCAATTTTTTGATTGGAAAGATTACAAAAATGAAAATACAAATCCTTACAAAGCAATATTAGCATATAGTGATAAACTTATTGTTAGCGCCGATTCGATATCAATGATTAGTGAGTGCTGCTCAACAGAAAAACCAACTTATGTTTTTAACTGCGATCAATTACCTTCAAAAAAACATCAAAGATTTCTTCAGTATATGTTAAGAAATCGTTTTATTAAAAAATTAAATATTAATAAAAATTTACTTAGAACTTTTGAAGTAAATAAATTACAAGAAACCAAAAGAATTGCTTCAATAATAAAATCTAATTATTTAGGAAAAATTCTTTAAAAATTATAATTTTGTGCATTCAAAACTAATCAAGAAAAAATTAATTGACCATATCAAACTACTTGCTTTATTGCCTTTTGTGCTTTTTTCTTGCAAAGACAACGGATGCATAGAAGCAGACGACTACGGTCAATATGAGTCACAAATTATTTACGTTCCAGCTAGTGCCTCCTCTGATAATTGCCAATATAATCACAACAAAACATTAGATGAAAATATCGGTAATGTTTATCCAAAAAGTTTTGAAAATTGTCTTTCTGCATCTGGACCCGGAGAATATACAGATGGTGTGAACGACGATGTTAAATTAACAGAAGCATGCAACAACATTCCTAGCACAAAGGATGTAGAAGGTAAGGGTAAAAAAGATATTGATAAAGAGAAAGCACAAGGTATATGCGTAGCATTATGTAGAGAGCAGTGCGAATCAGAGCAATTAACTCAAAATACACAGCAACCCGGATTAATTTCAGTTCCTGGATGGACATCAACAGATTACAGAAGACCAGATGTTAATAAAGGGGTTACTATAGAGCCTAACACAGAGATTTTAATAAGAGCCACAGGAAATATATCTTTGTCAAATAACAAGAGATATGACCCAATAAAAGTAGACGCTGGTGAAAAAGAGTTACATGTCATAGATGCAAGAACAAGTAGCAATAAAACCGATTTGCCTATATCATCTGCAAGAACAATGATAGCCAATATCAATGGATCTTGGACTGATACTAGAAATAACAGTAGTGTCACATATTCATCTGGATTGCCAGCATCAAATAAATTAGAAGCAGCATCTTACAATTTTGGACGAAGATTATTAATACATTTTACACCTAAAAGCGATATTCCTTTTGAAAAAGGAGGATCGCAATGGAGATGCGCAGGAACATCTAATCTTAGTTGTGAGTCTGGCAATAATTATTCTTTAGAACCACTAAATCCATATGGCGGAGTAATTATAAGTAAAAATATCGATGATTTAGGATTATATCCTTCAAATTCTAATACCAATATAACTGAAAGATGTAATGAACAAGGTAATTGCGACGCACTAAAAAATGTTTTGATAGCTAATTCAAACAAAGTTGATACAATTGGAAATTTATCAAGTAGAAATATTGAAATTACCAATATTAATAACTATGCAGTTAAACTTTATATTAAATCTTTTGCTGAAAATTCCAGTGATTGCAACTTTACATTAAATCTAAAAATAAAAGACGAAAATAATAACCAAATATATCCATCAGTAAGCGGTTTTCATCAATTTAACGTAAGTAGCTCTAGCTGGAAATCTTTTATCGATAACACATTCGGCCATATTACACTTGAACCAGGTCATAAAATAGAATTTGAAACTAATGCAACTAATACTGCAACTGGAACAAATATTTATAATTGCGGTACTTTAACATTGTATAAAATGCTAAAATATCATGAAATAGAAATTGAACACTCAGGTCTTGCATCCTTTGCAGACATCAACGAAACTATTAACAACGCTAATTATTCTTGCAAAATACATGCTAGAATTATCAATCCTTTTGGCAATCACATAAGTCAAGGCTCGGATCTACCGGCAGATTTTTATGAATATGATTACAACTCCAGCCCCTTTTTAAATGGACTAGCTTTAACAAAAAGAACGCCAAATCAAAATAACGCATTTAGTCCTGCAAATGGTATATTTGTACGCAAAGGTCAAAAAATTAGATTTGACCCAGAAAGCTGGGATGAGCGATGCGGCCCTGGTTATGCTATACAAAATATTAAAAGACCTGCAATTTTATGCAAAGGAACATCTGGTAAAATCGTAATAAATCCAGATTGCCCTTATATCGACTATGATAGTACAGGTAATATAATAGGATGCAAAGCTGATAATCCAGACTGCGATGATAGTAGCAATGCAAATTACTGCCCGCAACAAGTATGTAAAACTGATGTAACTTGCACTAACAATGGATCTGCACCATTCTACCAAAAAACAAATTGCTCAAGCGCAGACTTTCCTACTAACATTACTTACATCGATGTAGAAACCAAAGAGCAAAAAACGGACTCAATCAATTGCACGAACATTGATATTGACGCCATTACCAGTACTGACAGTAACGGTGTCACTACTACTATCAGCACTACTGCTGCTGACTGCACTAAATGCAAAGATTTAAGAAAGGCAACGGCAGAACGACCAGCCATGATAGAATTAGACACTGATAATTGCTATGATTTTGAAGAATATAAAGGTAGTGTGGCAAAATTCATAGGCCTTAGTAAAAGTAGTGAAAAAGATCGTTTTGATTTATTAAAAGATAGCAATATAGCTAGAGGAGCAAAAGAAGTAACTAATTTTAATGGTGAATATGGAGTCTTTAAAGATATTTCTCTTTCTTCACCAAAAAATAATTTAGCTACCATAAAATCAGAACCATTTACAATTCCAGAAGAGGGATTGCTAAAATTCTTAGTAGTATCAGGTAGCGCTGATAAGTTACAAGATTTATTAAATAGCTCAGCTAACGGAAATATCGCAATAGATTTTAATAGCGACCTAAGAGCCACAAATGGAAAATTCTTAGATTTATATCTTTGTGAAGAAAGTAGCGAAACAGGAAATGAATGTTCAACCGTCTTTTCACCGGCCCTGGGACAAAATGAAGATGTTCACAGACCATTAAACACTGCACTTAGTCGTTACCTAGTAAATAATCCAGACACTACAAATGGTTTAGGTGGCTTGTATGAAAGATATTTGTTTGATAAAAATGGATATATTTATCGAAACACTGTTGTCGATACCTCCATTAACAACAACGACATCTCAATTAATCCATCAGAAGATTGTGAAATAACAAAAGATCGTGATCGCTATTTTTGTCATATAAAAGATGAAAAAGAGAGAAAAAAATATCGTTTAATTTTTAGAATTTATGATCCCGAAGAAAAAAATTGCATGTAATAAAAACAAGATATCAAACCAATGTAAAAAAAAAATAAATTTTGTTAATACATTAAAAAAAGGT
>JALQXY010000144.1 GCA_023262945.1 Rickettsiales bacterium
AAAATTATAAAGAAATTGCACAATTAATTGCTGAAAACTTTAAGGAACAATTAAAAGAAGGAGTTAATTTAAGTTTAAGGGATTTAAGAGATGTGGTTAGCAAATTGGATTTAAGAGATATGGTTAGTAAATTAAAAGACACTGCTGCATCACCCAAGAAAGAAAAACCATCAGCAATCACAGAGCAGGCAAGTGCCTCAGGGCTATCAGAAGAATTAAGGGAGCAGGCGGCGTAGTATTAAGGTGGGTACTAAAAATTAGGGAAAACAACCTTTAAACTCTAGTTCATAGCCACCAATCATGACGATTTGATCATTTTCATCACCACTCCATTCAATGATAATATCTCCGCCAGGATATTTAATTGTGACTTTGTTATTATTTATCATTTTATTTTTTATAGCAATAGCAGCAATTGCACATGCACCACTTCCGCAAGCCCTTGTTTCTCCAGCACCCCTTTCCCATACCCTGGCTATTATCTGAGAGTCAGAAGCGATATAAGCAAATTCAACATTTGTTTTATTAGGAAATAAAGAATGATTTTCTATTTGCGGACCTAGAGTTAATAGCTGATTATCTAAAACTTCATGATCCAAAAAAATAACCGCATGAGGATTGCCAATATTAGCACAATATATTTTGTTATCTAATAAATCAAAACCTTGAGTATTTATATTTTTTGATAATGGAATATTTTGCCAATCAAATTTTATCTTGCCCATCTTAACAGCAATCATATTATCATTTTCTAACCAAGCTTCCAATATATTAGCGGCACTTTTAATTTTAACTTTTTGTAATGATTTATTTTCAGAAAGCAGAATTGAAGCAACGCATCTTGTTGCGTTACCGCAAGATTCAGCAATTGAACCAGAGCTATTATAGATTTTTATTACACAATCAAATTCATCACTATGATCAATGATAATTAGTTGATCGCAACCAATACCAGATTTTCTGTTACATATTTCTTGGCATTTTTCTGGCGATATATCAAAAAATTCTTTTCTAGCATCAATTATAACAAAATCATTGCCAGCACCATTCATCTTTACAAAAGAGGTATTTTTTGTCATTTAAAAATTAAAATTATTTAGCGCGGCTAACATATGAAAAATCATCTGTTTTAATGATAATTTCTTCACCTGATTCAATGAATTGTGGCACCATAATTTTTACATCATTTTCAAGAACAGCAGGCTTATAAGAAGAAGTGGCGGTTTGACCCTTCACAACAGCATCAGCTTGCTTTATTTTTACTTTTATTTGTTCTGGTAGATAAGCAGAAACTGCTTCATCATTGCAATATTCGATTCTAATATTCATACCATCTTCTAAAAATGGCAAAGATTCTCCTAACAAATCATTACTTATATTAACAGTTTCAAAGCTTTCCATATCCATCAAAACTAGATCATCTTGATCAAAATATTGAAATTGAAAATTTTTTTGCTCAACATAAGCAACTTCAATATCTTCACTTGAAGAAAATCTTACATTTGTTTTGTTTCCTGTCTTGATGTTTTTCATTTCAACCTGTATGTAAGCACCGCCCTTTCCTGGCTTAACATGATCTCTTTTTGCCACTTTCCATAGCTGATTTTGATATTCAATTACATTTCCTATTTTTACTGAATTTGCGTTTGTTTTCATTTTTAAATTATTTATTATTTAATTTAGCAGATTTTATATCCTTTATTGCGTATAGTTTGTAAAAATTGTGGTTTTTTTGGATTTTGTTCTATTTTTCTTCGTAAACGAGTTATTTGCACATCGATAGTTCTACTATCAACACCCCCTATTAATCCAGAAATTTTCTCACGATCTATTGCCTCTCCCTGGTTTTCGCATAAAATATTAAGTATTTTTATTTCAGTTTCGGTAAGATAAATAAATTCATCATTTTTGCTAAGTTTTAAATTTTTTAAATCAAAAATATAATCACCAAATACACAATTTTCTTGTTTATCATTAATCGTGATTCTTTTTAAAATGTTATTGATTCTTAGCAGTAATTCTTTTGGTTCAAAAGGTTTAGCTAAATAATCATCAGCACCAGATTCTAATCCTTTTATTCGATCATTAAAATCACCGCGCGCAGTAAGAATTATAATTGGTACCTTTGAATATTGTCTTACATCTTTAGTAAAGCTAATTCCATCTTCTTGAGGCATCATAACATCAACTATCATAAGATCAAACTTATCACTTTTTAAAGCATCTCTTGCCGCAGAAGCGCCATTTACCAAAGATACTTGAAAATTATTTTCTTCCAGAAATTTACCAAGCAAATTTCTTAATCTAGTATCATCATCAATAATTAAAATATTATATTTTGTCATTGTGATTTTATTAATTGATCAATTTTTTTAAGAATTTGTAAAATATTTTTTAAATTATCAAGCCTAACCATACAAGGGCCATCGGAAGGAGCATTATCAGGATCTTGATGAACCTCCATAAATAAAGCAGCAACCCCAACCGCTACTGCAGCCTTTGCCAAAACTTCAACAAACTCTCTTTGACCACCACTGGCACCACCTAAACCACCCGGCTGCTGCACTGAATGAGTTGCATCAAATATTACTGGATAGCCAGTTTTTGCCATAATAGTCAAACTTCTCATGTCAGAAACTAGAGTATTATAGCCAAAACTAACACCTCTTTCGGTAAGCATGATTTTATTATTACCAAAATGTTCCATTTTCTTAACAATATTTGCCGCATCCCAAGGTGCAAGAAATTGACCTTTTTTAATATTTATGATTTTATTACTATCGGCAGCAGCTTTTAAAAGATCAGTTTGACGGCATAAAAAAGCTGGAATTTGTAATATATCTACCTCTGGTCTCTCTTTTAAAATATTACACTGTTCTTCATTGTGAATATCAGTTAAAATTGGACAGTTAAATTGTTTTTTTATTTCAGCAAAAATTGGTAGCGTTTTTTCAATTCCAGCACCTCTTTGACCAGAAAAACTAGATCTATTAGCCTTATCAAAAGACGATTTGTAAATATAGCCAATATTTAAATCATCGCAAATTTCCTTTATTTTGCCAGCAATCATCAACGAATGATCTAAGCTCTCTGTTTGACAAGGACCTGCTATTAAAACAAAAGGTAAATTATTGGCGATATTAATATTTTTAATTGATATTTGATGATTCATAAATATTTTCCTTTTTTAACTAATTTTAAAAAATATAATTAATTAATTCTTTATCTGTTAATTGAAAATTGGATTTTTAACAAAATATTTTTGAAAAATAAATTACAAAAAATAAGTCTAGAATTTAAACAATTTACAACAATTAAGATAAAATTTTAAAGACAAAAAACATAATTTATTATCATAATCACAATAACAAATCAATATTTATATGTTTGCTAAACCAATAAATTTTATATTAATATTTATTGTTATAATCTGCAATTTAATTATTCTTACCACTCCAATTATTGCCTCATTATATCCGTTTATAAAATTTAAAACTGCGTTTCTTTATCTTGCAACGAATGATAATATATATCAAAAAGTAGAAATATTTTTATTTTTTTTATTTTTTATTTTTAGCTTTTTTATGATAGTATATATCATTTTTGATTTTATATTTTCAATATCAGCTAAATCATCAATTAAGAATTGTAAAGATTATCAAAAAATTAAAGATTATAGATTTTTATCCGATATTTTTAAAGAAGTTCAAAATAAATTTAACAAAAAAAATGTTAAATTATTGATTAAAAACTCCAATGAAATAAATGCTTATGCAATAGGAGGAATGCGTCAAGATTATATAATACTAACTCATGGAATTATAAACCATTTTCTTGCCAAATCAAGAAATATAAATGATTTTTTATTGGTAACACGCAGCATAGTAGCACACGAAATGTCTCATATTGTTAATAAAGATTTTTTACCATCTTATCTTATAATAATTAATCAAAAAGTTACCAATTTAATCTCTAACGTAATATATATTATTTTTAGCTTTATAATCAAAACTATAAAATATTTCCCTTATATCGGAAAAATATTATCAAAGATGATTAATTTTATTCATAATAAGTTAATAATATTTCTTACCTTTTTTAATAGAGTTGCGGTTTATAATATTTATGAATTTCTAAGAAAATTTATCTCGCGCTCAATTGAATATCGCTGCGACAAACAATCGTCTTTAGCTTTTGGTGGCAATAATATGTCTCTAGCTCTTTCTATGTTAGGAAAAAATAGTTATTTTACAATATTTTCAACGCATCCTAGTTCAAAAAACAGAATAAAGAAAATTAAAAATATCAAGGCAATAAATCAAAAAATAAGAATCGATTTTGTTAATTTATTATCAAATATAGCTTCTTTTTTATTAATTATTTTTATTTGCTATTACTTTGCTGATAAAGCAAAAATAGATTTATTAATAAAATATTTTTTTCGATATTTACAATTCTTTACTAATATTATTAATTAATTAAAAAAAGACTAAAAACTAGTCAAAAAGATAAAGTCAGATTGTTTAGTTTTTATATGTTTTTTTAAGTGGTAATTGTTATTAGTTCATTATTAAACAAGATAGCATGAATAACTTAACAACAATTTGCGACCTTCTTTATCAGCAAAATAATAATTTTAAAAAAGAAAATTTTCTTAATTACAAAACAGCAAGAAAGCTAAAATCTTTTTCTAATCAAGAATTTTTTGACAAAGCCCTACAATTTTCTTGTGGTCTCAAAGAACTTAATATCAAACCTAAATCAATTTTAGCTAATTTTTCTTATCAAAATCCGATTTGGCTTATCGTTGATTTTGGTGCAATTTTAGCCGACTTAATTACTACGCCAATTTTTCATAACATATCTAAAGATAATTTAATTTATCAAATCAAAGATAGTGATAGCCAAGTAATTTTTTCTGACAATCTATCATCAATTGATATATTAGAAATTCATAATAGTAAAATTAAAATTATTTATTTTAACAATTACGATAAAGCTTTAGATAATTTTAAAAAAGAAAATATAATATCATTTGATGAAGTAATTAGAATTGGCAAAAAAGCACTTGATGATAAGAAATATAATTTTAGCAAATTATCGCAAAAAATTAAAAGCCATAATATTGCTACTATAATATACACTTCAGGAAGTACGGGCAATCCAAAAGGAGTTGAAATAACTCATCACAATCTAATTTCACAAATCAATGCCACTAAAACATTTTTTCCTTTAAAAGAAAATGACGTAGCAATATCATATCTACCGCTTGCTCATATTTTCGAAAGAATGGTTGTTATGTATTATATATCGCAAGGAGTAAGTATATATTTTATCGACAATGTTAAGAAAATTAGTATCTATTTGCAGCAATTTAAGCCAAATCTTATAACAACAGTACCAAGAGTTTTAGAAAAGATTTATCAAGGCATTTCTTTTAAAATAGATAGCTCGTCTTTTTTTAGCAAAATTATTGGCAAGCTGGCTGTTAAAAGGGCTTTAACAAAAAACACCAACCATAAAAATTTTATTGATAAAGTTTACGATAATCTAGTTTATAAAAAATTTCGTTATGCTTTAGGAGGTAAAATTGACATGATTATATGCGGAGGATCTCCTATATCAAATGATATGGAAAGATTTTTTATTAACATTGGCTTTAATCTTTATGTTGGCTATGGTATGACAGAAACCTCTCCAGTGATAGCAGCAAATTGTCCTCTTTATAATAAATTCTCTACCGTTGGAAAAGCTTATCCCGATGTTCAATTAAAAATATCGAAAGACAAAGAATTGCTGGTAAAGGGTCCAAATGTAATGAATACATATCACAATAATCCTCAAGCAACAAAAGAGGTAATTGATAATGAGGGTTGGCTTAAGACTGGTGATTTGGCAGAAATTGATAAGGATGGATTTGTTAAAATTATTGGTCGCAAAAAAGAATTATTCAAAACAGCTTATGGGAAATATGTCGTACCGATACCAATAGAACAACAGCTTACACAAAAACTTGGCTTTGTTATTGGAGTTTTACTAATAGCTGAATCAAAGAATTTTGTTTCAGTTTTAATATTTCCCGATTTTGAAAATTTAAAGAAAATTAAAGAAAAATTAGATTACAAATCTTCTGATAGAATATTTCTTAAATCAGATATTTTAAAACAATTTACTCAAGAAAAAATAGATGATTTAAATTTAAATCTTAACAAATGGGAAATGATAAGAAAATTTGCTATAATTACTGATAAGATTTCAATAGAATCTGGTGAAATAACGCCATCAATGAAATTAAAAAGATCTTTATTGGAAAAAAAATATCAAAAATTAATAGATGATTTTTACCTAACCCCTAAAACATGACAAATGGCCTTAGTAAGATCGGCTCGATTTAAAGTATAAAAATGAAAACTATTTATACCTTCTTTATACAAAATACGACATAACTCTGTCGCAACCATAGCAGCAATTAACTGCCTAGTTTCTGGATTACCATCTAAATCATTAAAAATATCTTGCATCCATTTTGGAATCTTAGCACCACACATTTTAGCAAAATGCTTAACTTGCTTAAAATTACTAACAGGTAAAATTCCAGGAATAATAGGAACTTCTATATTAGATTTGTGACATTTATCAACGAATCTTAAAAAAATATCAGCATCAAAAAAAAATTGAGTAATTATACGATCTGCACCGCAATCAACCTTGTGTTTTAAATACTTAATATCCTCATCAATATTTCTTGATTCGGGATGCTTTTCTGGATAACCAGCAACAGATACTTCAAAATTAATATCGTGTTTTTGTAAATCTTTAATCGCCAACACTAAATCACTAGCATACTTATATCCTGAAGGATGAAGTTGATAATTAGGACTAGAAGCCGGCATATCTCCTCTTAAAGCAACAATATGACGCACTCCACTTATCCAATAATTATGCAAAATATCATTTATTTCATTTTTTGAAGCAGCAATACATGTTAAATGAGATGCTGGATTAAGATTAGTTTCATCAATTATTTTTTTTACAGTGGCATGAGTTCTTTCTCTAGTTGAGCCTCCCGCTCCATAAGTTACTGAAACAAAATTTGGGTTAAGATTTTTTAATTTGGTAATTGCTTGCCATAATTTCGACTCCATTTCTTCGTTTTTAGGTGGAAAAAACTCAAAAGATACGTCAATTTCACGCTTATTTATAACAATCTCTTCTAAATTATTATTTATTTTTATTGTAGAATTTATCATTTATTGGCAAATAAAGTGAATTTTTGTTTATTATTTATTAATTTATTTAAACAACCCTGCTCTAAACCACAAGAAATAACTACATGGCAATCACTATCCTGCAAAATTTGCGCTGCTTTAATTTTGGTAACCATACCGCCAGTTCCTATCTTAGATAAAGAGTCGCTAGCCATATTGATTATATCTTCATTTATTTCGTTAACTTTCTCAATAAATTTGGCATTTTTATTAATTTTAGGATTGCTATCATAGAGACCATCTATATCAGAAAACAATATCATCAAATTAGCATCAATAATTTTAGCAACATGGGCTGCTAAATTATCATTATCTCCTATTTTTATTTCATCAATAGCAACTGAATCATTTTCGTTTATTATTGGAATTATTTTATGTTCTATCAATGATTCAATGGTGTTTCTAAAATTAGAACGACGATTTAATGAATCACAATCAGACGCAGTCAGTAAGATTTGCGCAACAGTAAGAGAGTTTTTATGAAATATATCATAATAATTTTTCATTAAAGATATTTGACCAATAGCAGCCATAGCTTGCTTCTGCTTAAGATCTAAACTTCTATTACTTATTTCAAAATAATTATTAAAAAATTCCTTTATACCCAAAGCAATTGCTCCAGAAGAAACTATAACAACCTCATGACCAGAATTAATCAAAGAATAGATATCTTGAGCAAGTTTTTCAAGCCATTTAGTTCTTACCAGGCCATTACTAACTATTAAGGAAGATCCTAGTTTAATTACTATTCTTTTTTGATTAGAGAAATTGTACAACATTATTAAATTAACTTTCTAAACCCATTTTTTTACGAGCTTTTTCTATCTCTTCTTTGTAAATATGGTTTTTTATTAAAGGTATTGGTAAATCATTTATCGAATCATCTGACAGACCTTGTATTACATATATTTCTACTAATCTATTAGATTGACTTGATTTATTATTCTTTGTTATGATTTCTGGGAACTCCTCACCCAATGCCTTTGTTTTAATAAAATCTTCACTAATTCCAGATTTTGTAAGATATTTTTTTACAGTCAAAACCCTGTTTAAAGAAAGGTTTTTGTTATAATTAGAATTTCCAGATCTATCTGCATTACCAGCCAATAAAAGTCTAAAGCCCTTATTCAAGGATTCGATATAAGCTAAAGCTTGATAAAGATCTTTAAATGCCTTATCGTTAAGTTTTGAACTATCGGTATCAAAATATATTTTAAAAACCTCAAATTTAGGCTCAATTATTTTAACTGGCTTTGTCTTATCTTTATTTAAATTTTTTACGTAATATTCAATTTCGTTTAGTAATTTTGTAAATCTAACTCGACATCTTGCCAGTTCATCAGCTATAAAAACTGGCTTTGATTCTTTACTTATCCAGCAATCATAGAGATACACTAAGTGCGCTAACTGTATAGGGATTGATTTTTTTAAACTATCTTTACTTATTAGTTCTTCAAGACGATTTTGCATTAAAATCATCAACTGAATTTGAGCAGGATCGGCATCCCAATCTAATGGATTTTCAGGAATAATTAAAGAACCAGAAATTATTGCCAAACCTTTTTCAGAAAAATACTCGGATGCTTCGTCATGTATGTCAACTTCTCTTAATTTACGAGCAAAATCAAGATATTCTAGACCAAGATATGAAGTGTAATCACCTTTATATATTAAATGCGGCTCAAATTCTGATAAAACTTCAAAATTATTTTTTAAAACACAATTAAAATTGGTAAAAAACAACAAAAGAATTAAATAATTTTTACAATTTTTTATAATAAATCCCATATTTTTAATACAAAAACTATTAATAGTCTTAGAAATATTTTTTAGTTTTTTGATTTTTATATCAAAATTCATTTATTTATAGCTATACCAGAAGTTAAGTTTAAAGATTAACTTTAGTATTATACATTTTAACTTAAAAATAGTATTATACCAATTCCCATCTAAAAATGAACAATATGACAAGATATTTTTTAAGATAAAAATTGTAAAAAATGCAAGTCCCGCATCTAGCACTGCTCCGGGCAAGGCTTCTTGTTT
>JALQXY010000172.1 GCA_023262945.1 Rickettsiales bacterium
CGCCGCCTTCTCCGCCTTGCGCGCCGTCCCCTTGTCCTCGTCCTTCACCACTGTCGTAGTTGCTTTAGCGGCCGTGACGCTCACATCATCCTTCTTCATCTGCTGAATGCGCTGCTGCACTTCACCGTCCGCTTGCTTACGGCTGCGAACGTGCGCCTCAAGAATATCGAGGTTATGACTCGGCTGGTGTTTGTGCTATGCAAAATAGTAATTTTAAGATAGTAAAAGAAAGGGGAAAAATTGTTAATCTGAAGAAATCACTAAAAAAGACTAGATTAAAATCAGACATTGCTATTGGTCATACAAGATGGGCAACTCACGGCGTTCCAAGTCAGATAAATGCTCATCCTCACAACTCGCCAAAATTTTGTGTTGTACATAATGGAATTATCGAGAATTATCAGAATATTAAATCTAAATTAGATAAGAAAAAAGTAGACTTTATTAGCGATACAGATACGGAAGTTATTCCGCATTTAATAGAATATTATTATGATCAAGAAAAAGATATTCGCCACTCTCTAATAAAAGCTTGCAAAGATATGCATGGCACATTTGCCTTAGCTATTCTTTTTAAAGATCAAAATGATGTAATAGCTGTTGCCAAAAAAGGTTCACCGTTGGTTATTGGTATTGGCAAAGGCCAAAATTATATCTCTTCAGATTACTATGCTTTGAGTGAGTATACTGATCAGATTATAACTTTGGAAGACGGGGATTTTGCTATAATTTATAAAGATAAAATAATTATCTTTGATGAAAATAACAAAGAAGTAAGTAGATCAATTAAAGCTATAAAATCTAATACGGCAAAAATTAGTAAAGATGGATTTGCTCATTTTATGCTTAAAGAAATTTATGAGCAGCCAAGAGTTATCGAAGAAACGATTCAAACTTATATAAATCTTAGTGACAATTCTATTCATTTATCAAATTTCCCTTTTGATCTAAAAGAAATAAAAAAGATAACCATTGTAGCCTGCGGCACTTCATATTATGCGGGCATGGCGGCTAAATATATTATCGAAGAATTAGCTCAAATAGCAGTGGAAGTTGACATAGCTTCTGAATTTCGTTATCGTTGCAATGTTTTTGATGATAAGAATTTAATGATATTTATATCGCAATCAGGAGAAACGGCTGACAGTTTAGCTGCTTTAAAATATGCTAAATCAAAAAAGCAAAAAATATTATCAATCGTTAATGTACCTTTTAGCTCAATGGCGCAATTTTCTGATTGCGTTATTAGAACGGTTGCTGGTCCTGAAATTGGAGTTGCTTCAACTAAGGCTTACACAGCGCAAATAGCGGTTTTATCTCTTTTTGCAATTCATTTTGCTGATATTAAGCAAAAAATCAATTATCAGCAAAAATCTAACCTTGTTTTGCAGCTTTTAGAATGCGGTATCAAAATGCAAGATTTGCTACAAAATGATAAAATTAAGGTAATTAATGATATTGCTAAATCTTTATCTAAAGCTAATGGTGCAATTTATATTGGACGAGGTCTATCTTATGTCACTGCTCTTGAATCTGCTCTAAAATTGCGTGAAATATCTTATATTAATGCATACGGCATAGCGGCGGGTGAGTTAAAACACGGTACTATAGCTTTGGTTGATAAAAAAATGCCAGTAATTGTCATAGCAACTCGTAACACATCTAATAATTTATTTGATAAAACTCTATCAAATGCTGCCGAGGTTAATGCACGGGGTGGTAATTTGATTGTTTTAAGTGATAAAATTGGCTCTAAGAAATTTGCTAAATTTAGCGATAAGATAATTGTCAATGGCATTGTAAACGGCATTATTGAAGAGGCATTGCTGCCAATCATATCAATGCAACTTTTATCTTACTATACGGCATTGCATAGAAAAAGTGATATAGACCAACCTCGTAATTTAGCTAAATCTGTGACAGTGGAATAGTTTTTCTATCTTTTCTTTAAATTATCTTCTTTAAAGTTGTTTACATTAGTTAGAGTTTATTTTCATAGGTAAAACAATCATATCCATGCCCTTGATATGCATCTTGCGTTGCATTGTGTATGGTACATGATTGAATAAAATTTGATTTAAGATATTTTCATCATCAAAAATAAATTTTGTATCAAAGAAGACTACCCTTTCATATTCTTTATGAATACGCTCAGCAAGTTCGCTTAATTTTTCTACAATATCAGTGCTATATCCAACATAGGCCTTATTAAATAAATTATTTCTAGTGTAATAATTTTTGTATTTACGTAACATATTCTTGGTTTTTCGCCTCATATCACGCCATCTTTTTTCTTCCATAAAAGTATTCGAATCCAACTCTCCAACAGTAACGAAAATAAAATTTTTAAATATATTGGGAAATAATTTTTCAATTTCGATAATACTATTCATGCCACCGCCAAAAGCTTGATCAACTATTATTGCTGCTGTAGGTGCTGATTTATCTGGCTTTATTCTAGTTGTTATCGGTTGCTCTGTTAGTTCGTAATCTTTGTAGAATTTTTGCTCTCTTTCCTGTATATGTTTTTTAAAGACTTGGTATCTTTTTTTTATTTTGAGGCCAAGAACAATAAATACTGAAGTTATAAGAATCGTAACCCATCCACCTTCGTAAAATTTCTCGAATATGGTTACTATTAAAATACTAAAACAGACAACAAAACCTATTGCTGATGTTATTAGTTTTCGTAACCATTTTTGACGGCGTCGTCGATGCCTGACCCAATAAATCATTAAACCTAGTAATGACATAGAAAAGGTTATGAACACATTAATAGAATAAAGTACCACCAACATGTGAACCTCGCCACCAGTAATGATAAGAGTTAATATTGCGGCTACGGCCATAAATAATATACCATTTTTTACAACTAATCGACTTGAAAGTGATGTGAATGATTTAGGTAACCACTCATCATGAGCCATATTAGAAATAACATTTGGTCCAGCTAAGAATCCAGCATTTGCAGCTACAAACAACAATCCAGCAGAAAAAATTAAAACTAAAGGAACAAAATAATATCCAAGATTAATATCATTGTAAAACCAATCGCTGGTAATAGCATAAAAAGCTGTAGCATTGAGAGTTTGCCCTTCAATTTTTTGAATATCCCACAATAAATAAATTAAAATAATGCCGGCTGCCATAAAAGCTAATGAAATAGCAACTAAAAACATGGTTATTTTAGCGGTTCTAATTCTTGGTTCACTAAGAGTATTAACATTATTTGAAACAGCTTCTAGTCCGGTATAGGTACCTCCTCCCATTGAAAAAGCTTTAAGAAAAACGGATAATACAAAAAGCCAACCTAAGGATTTTTGCATTTCACTAGTTTCTTGAGCTGCTTGAGGTATTAGATTTGGCAATCCGTAATGATGAGTGGCAATACCGTAAATAATTAATGTAACATGCGTTATCATAAATCCAAGAAATATAGGTAGTAAGAATTTAATCGATTCTTTCATCCCCCTTAAATTAAGGACTGCTAGTAGGCATACAAAAAAGGTGGCAAAAAATATTTTATATTTCTGCCAATCGTTTGGTAAAAAACTAAAAAGAGCATCAATCCCACTAGCAATAGAAATTGAGATTGTAAGAACATAATCAATAATAAGTGCTGACCCGGATATCAATCCAGCATGTTTACCGAGAAGTTTGGTCGCGACGCGATACCCGCCACCACCATTTGGAAATAATTCAATTACCTGCATATAAGCGTAAGATATTATAAAAACCGTAAAGGCAGTAGCAATAGCAAGGTAAATTCCTAAAGATTGGTGACTTCCAAGAGCTAAAAAAGCTTCTTCTGGGCCGTAAGACGAAGATGATATTCCATCGGCTCCAAGACCAACCCAGGCAAAGAAGGCTATTAACGATATATGATGCCTTGTATTTTTATCAAAAGGATCCTTTGGAGATCCAAAAAAGATATTTCTTAGTTTAATTATCATTTAAGTTTTTGATTTTTTTCATTAAATCTTTAATTAGAGGGCCTGATTTAGTACCTCTTATTTCTTCAATTCCTGATGATATATCGATCATCTTAGTGCCCGAGGTGGATATCGCTATTTCAATGTTATCAACATTAAGTCCACCAGATAAAAACCAATTTTTTTTAATATTTATATTTTGTAGTAATTTCCAATCAATGGCAATGCCATTACCGCCGAAATTATTATCTACTTTACTATCAAACAAAAAATAGTCGCAAAGTTCGTTATATTGCTCTAAAGAGTTAAAGTCTTGCTTTTTAGAAACAGGAAAAGCTTTGATTATTTTTGTGTCAGGATAATTTTGCTTGAAGTTTTTTATGTAACTCGAACTTTCAGAGCCATGAAATTGAAATAGTTGAGGCGATAGATAGTCTTGTATTTGTGAAATAAGGTCGTTTTTAGCATCAACAACAACCGCAACTTTTGCAATATTAGAAGGGATGATTTTAGCTAATTTTCTAGCCATTTCCAAAGATATGTTGCGAGGTGATTTTTTGTAAAAAACAAATCCAATAAAATCACAACAACAATCAATAGCGATTTGCAGAGATTTTTCTTCAGTAAAGCCGCATAGCTTTACCGAGATATTATCAGGCATTTTAGAATTTAAAACCTTCGGGTAAGTTCAAGTTACCAGTAACATCTTTTAAAGCTTCGGCAGATCCATCATCAGCTTTTTTCTTAGAATCGTTAATGGCAGCTGCTATTAAGTCTTCTAATACCTCTTTTTCGTCAATATTTATTAAAGATTCATCAATTTTTATTGATTGAACAACTCCTGATCCTAAGATTTTTGCTTTAACTAAACCTCCTCCAGAAGTTCCTTCATACTCTTTCTTTGCTAACTCTTCTTGAGCTTTTTGAATTTTGCTTTGCATCTCTTGCGCTTGACGCATTAAAAGTTTCATGTCCATGGTTAAGTAAATTTAATTAAAAATCTTTATTGTTTTATAGATAGAAATATTTTTAGAAATCAATTAAGTATTTAGCAATTATAAAAATAAAAAAATTAAATCTTATACCAATTGCCATCTAAAAATGAACAATGTTTTTAGGTGGGAATTGGTATTAATTAATGATCAATTAAATAGATTTTTAAAAATTATATCCTTTTGTTTTAAAAGCAATTTAACTTTATCAATAAAAGTTGCATCTTTTATTTCTTTTTTGGCATAAAGCGGATAATAAAAGGAGTCATAATTTTTGATAATAATATTTAGATCTGCTATTTTTTCGTCGCTAATTATTGGAGCTGGCAATGGTTTTAGATATTCAACTTTTACCTCAATATCTTCCAAGGGTATATTCTGTGGTATATTGAGATCAATATTTTTTTTGCTTATAACTTCTACTTTTTCTTTAACATTTGGCCAAGTTTCAAGGTAAGCAATAGTTTCATCTTTATTAAAAAATCTAATCTTTTTGAAATTATTAAAGCCAAAATCCAATAATTCAGAGATCATTTCATTTCTTTTGTTAATAGTTGGTACATTATTAACCACGGCAATTAATTTTCGATGATTGCGTTTTACTATTGTTGTTATACCGTAACCACCTTTTGACGTATAGCCAGTTTTGCCGCCCAGAATTCCATCATAATTATTTCTGATTAAAGGGTTATGATTCTCTTTTTTAAACCCCAAATAATCAAATTCTTTGATTCTAAGAAATTTTCCATATTGCGGGAAATCTTCATATAATCTTTTTATTAGAATAGCTAAATCCATTAAAGTGGAATAGTGATTATCTTGGTGAAGCCCATGTGGATTTTGAAAATTAGAATTAATCATGTCAAGTTCCATAGCTTTTAAATTCATCATATTGATAAATTTATCATAACCTCCAGTAATTGTTATTTGCGCCAGAGCTGTTGCGGCATCGTTTCCTGACATTACCAACAAACCTTTAATTAAATCAGATATCTTAACAATATCTCCGTAATCTAAAAGCATTGTTGATCCATATTTTTTCCAAGCATCCTTGCCAACCAAGCATAAATCGTCAAGTTCAATAAAGTTATTGGCTAGTTGATTAAAAACAACATAGGCCGTCATTAACTTCGTCATTGATGAAGGGGTAATCCTTTTGTGATGATTATTGGCTAGCAATATTTCATCTAAATCAGGATCGTAAAGTAAGTAATAATCATTCTTATCAAATTTGTAATAACTTTTTGCGCTATATGATTGAGCTAAGGTTGGATATGCGATTAGTAATGATAGTATAATAGCAAAGCTCATCTTTAAACGAATTAAATTCAAAAGATTTTTGAGATTAAAACTAAGAAAAATGAAAGCTTTGTACCAATACAAATTGAACCTTTTCTTGATTTTAAGCCAAAAAGATAAAGAATTTAATCGCTCATTTTTAACTGCTTTAAAGATGAACTTTGGTATAAGGTATTTAGGCATTATACCATTTATTGTTTTGTTTAATATTGATTTCTAAATATTCTTTGCCAAAGATTTTTTTTCTTATTAAAAGCACGAATTGTTTATTTAGAAATTGACATAATGGATTTAAATATTAAAGGTAGAATATATGCAAATGTCAAAAAGAAACTTTATTAAAAAATTCATTTTTTCATCTTTGTTAATAGGGTCATCGGTGGGGGCATCGCAATTTCTTGTTATGCAAAACTCTGCTGCTAAGATTTTTGCTAGAAAATTTGATAATTCTAATAATAATAAAAAAAAGGAGAAAAATATGACCTTTGAACTTCCTAAGTTGCCATATGAGCGTAACGCCTTAGATCCATATATTTCAGAAGAAACTATAAATTTTCACTATGGCAAACATCATCAGGCCTATGTTACTAATCTTAATAAGCTAGTTGAAGGAACTGATCTTGCCAGTAAATCTTTAGAAGATGTTATAAAAATAACAGCTGATGACGAAAGTAAGGTTGGTATTTTTAATAATGCAGCTCAAATATGGAACCATACTTTTTACTGGCATTCAATGAAGCCAAATGGCGGTGGTAAGCCTAACGGAAAAGTTTTGGAAAAAATAGAAAATGATTTTGGTTCCTATGAAAATTTTGTCAATGAATTTAAAAATGCTGGAGCTACTCAGTTTGGCTCTGGTTGGGCTTGGCTAGTTTTGGATAATAATAAGCTCAAAATCACTAAAACTTCTAATGCTAAAACTCCTTTAACTTCAAACGCTAAGCCATTAATGACTATGGATGTCTGGGAGCATGCTTATTATTTAGATTATCAAAATGCTCGTCCAAACTATATCGATACTTTTCTTGAAAAGTTGGTTAATTGGGATTTTGTTTTACAAAATATGAACTAATGAGAAAAGCAGAAGTTACAAGAAATACCAAAGAAACCAAGATAAAAGCCTCAGTTAATCTTGACGGTAGCGGTAATTACAATGTCAAAACTGGAATAGGCTTTTTTGATCATATGATTGAGCAGCTATCTCATCATAGCTTGATTGACATTGAGCTATATTGTCAAGGTGACTTACATATTGACTTCCATCACTCGGTTGAAGATTGTGCTATCGCTTTGGGAGAGTCTATAAAAAAAGCTTTGTCTGATAAAAAGGGCATAAGTCGTTTTGGATTTTCTTATGTGCCAATGGATGAAACTCTTAGCCGTTGCGTGATTGATCTATCTGGTCGTGCTTATACGATATTTAACTGCGAATTTAAGCGTGATAAAGTTGGAGAAATGGATTGCGAGTTGTTTCGAGAATTTTTCTTTGCTCTAGCGCAATCAATTGGCTGTAATTTGCATATAGAAAACATCTATGGTATAAATAATCATCATATTGTTGAATCTTGCTTTAAAGCTCTTGCGCGCTCTTTACGGGAAGCTATAACAATTGATGAGCGTAAAAAAAACAGTATAAATTCGACAAAGGGTGTGTTGTAAAAATGAATATTTTATCGCAAATTGGAGCTAATAAAAATATTTTTAAGCCAGTAATATACGGCTTATCATCAACTGTTTTAAGTGAAGAAGAAAAGTCTTTTTTTAGTAGAAGTGGTGCTGTTGGATTTATTTTATTTAGTCGAAATATAGAGAATAAAGAGCAGCTAAAAAAACTTACTAAATCTTTAAGAGACATAATGCAAGGTGAGGTTCTAATTTTAATCGACCAAGAAGGTGGTAGAGTTTGTCGCATGCAACAACCATCTTGGCCTAAATATCCTGCTGGTAAATATTTTGCCGATATTTATCAACAAGATTCTATTAAAGCAAAGCATCTTATATATCAAAATTTCCAAAATATAGCTAATGATTTATTTGAAGTTGGTGTAAATGTTAACTGCGCACCAGTTATTGATGTTTTGCAGCCACAAACGCATCAAGTTATTGGTGATCGTGCTTATGGTGATGATTGTCATCAAGTATCTGATTTATCTCAAGAGGTTTGTAAAGCTCTCTTATCAAGAAATGTTTATCCTGTAATTAAACATATTCCTGGCCATGGACGCGCTTTATGCGATAGTCATCTTGAGTTGCCAAAGGTTTCTTGCAGTATAGAGGATTTGAGAAGAGTTGATTTTAGACCTTTTATAGATCTAAACCAGCAAAAATTTGCCATGACAGCCCATATTTTATATGATGCAATAGATTGTGAAAATTGTGCAACCACTTCTTCAAAAGTAATAAATTTAATTAGAGATGAAATTGGTTTTAAAAATATCTTGATGAGTGATGATATTTCAATGAAGGCTTTAAAAGGAGGTCTTGCCGAAAAAACCAAGCAAATATTGCAAGCAGGCTGTGATTTAGTTTTGCATTGCAATGGCAATATGAATGAAATGCAAGAAATTGACAAAAATTTGCCACTTAATAGTGATGAATTGAGGCTCAAATTCTCATAGATCAATATTTTTATTTAAGATAATATGAATAAATTTGGCGAAATGTTTTCCTTCATTTCTTGGGGAGAAAGCCACGGATATGCTATAGGTTGCGTTGTAGATGGATGTCCTTCTTTGATTGATTTGCAAGAATGTGATATTCAAAAATATCTTGATAAAAGACGTCCAGGTCAATCAAAATTCACTACGCAGCGCCAAGAGCCAGACGAGGTTAAAATTTTATCTGGAGTTTTTGATGGTAAAACAACAGGAACTCCAATTAGTCTTATCATATATAATCAGGATCAAAAATCGGCTGATTACTCTGAGATAAAAGATAGATTTCGTCCCAATCATGCGGATTATACTTATTTTAAAAAATATGGTATTCGAGATTATCGCGGCGGAGGTCGCTCATCGGCTCGTGAAACTGCAATGCGCGTTGCTGCCGGAGCAATTGCTCGCAAAATCATCGCACAAGAAAACATACAAATTTATGGTTATATTACGCAAATTGGTGATAAAAAAATTGATCGCAGTCAAATTGATTTAAATGAAATAGATAATAATCATTTTTTTTGTCCCGATAAAAAAGCAGCAGTTAATTTTGCTGATTATTTGCAAGATATTCGTAAAAAAGGCGACTCTGTAGGTGCTATAATAGAAATTGTAGCAAAAAATGTGCCAGTGGGACTTGGTGAACCTATCTATAACAAGCTAGATACTAAACTAGCCTCTGCTATGATGTCGATAAATGCAGTAAAGGGTGTTGAGATTGGCTCTGGTATGGAGTCTGCATCATATAAAGGTTCGAAATCAGCTGATGAAATGTGGATAGAAAATAATAAAGTTAATTTTTCAAATAATAATTCTGGTGGAGTTTTGGGTGGTATATCTTCTGGTCAAGATATAGTTGTAAGATTCGCTGTTAAACCAACTAGCTCAATTTTAATTTCTCGTAAAACAATTGATATAAAAGGAAATAATTGCGATATTATTACTAAAGGTCGCCATGATCCATGTGTTGGAATTCGTGCCGTTCCAGTAGGTGAAGCCATGATGGCCAATGTTTTAGCTGATTTTTTGCTTTTATATAGAAGTCGTAAGTAATACCATTTTCATAAATTAAATATTCATATTGCAAAATATTTTTGTTTTTAGATTTAATTTAAAAACGCTGAAGTATCTAGATACCTCAAGTTTTTAAATCAAAAAATAAAAATAATAAATATAAAGTAATTGGGTATTTAATTTATAGAAATGGTATTAGGTCATTAAATAATGGTATAAATAGTCATTTTATCAGAAAAGTAGTCTTTGATCAAATATATCAATATACTGCTAAAAATAAGGAAGAATTGAATTATTTTAGTTATATAAAAATCTTAAAAAAAAGACATTTGCATCGATTTTTCTTGCGCTAGATCTAAATCTTTTTCAATTTCTAATTTAATTTTTTCCATATCTAATTTATTAGCTTTTTTATCAACAGTAATAACCTTATCATTGCAGTAATAGCAAATTCTAGAGAATGGTAAAGCTATTTTGAATTTATCCCAACTGTTAATTTCTTTAAATCTTGAAAATGAACAAGAAATGGTTATAATCTTAGCTCCTGACATACGGGCAATATTAACTACATCGCCATTTATTTTTTGATTAGGTCCCCTAGGACCATCTGGAGTTATGCCAATAGAATATCCTTTTTTAAGGCCTGCAAAAATCTGTTTTATTGCATCAAAACCAATACCTCTTGAAGGGTTACGATTATTTCTAGTTGACCCTAATATAGATATAAAACCCAGCTTTTTCATCAGTAAGCCGACGAATCTACCATCACCATGCTTTGATGCCAAGGTCATAAATTGATATTTAGGGTAATATTTTTTAACCTTTTTAGCAAAAAAAGGTATCATCATTAAGCGATTATGCCAGAATAAAATAATTAAAGGCTGATTATTTTTAATTTCAGATAAAGCTATTTCAATATTAGCGAAGCGCTTTCTTGAGGTAAAATAAACTAAATAAATATAAAAGAGAAGCGTCCAAGTTATAAACCCCTGAATTGACTGAATGTAAAATATTTTTCTTAATGAGTATTTAATTTTAAGGCGCTGCTTAAAGAAAGATAAAAAATAACATAATTTCTTACTAATTTTATTAAGCATAAAATTATAATTATATCTTCTGACCTGTTTGCTGCCAATCTTTAGTAAAAATATCAAGACCTTTGTCAGTTAAAGGATGACGCGCAAGTTGTTTTAAAACTTTAAAAGGAACAGTTGCAACATCGGCACCCATTTTAGCAGAAGCTGTGATATGTATAGGGTTACGAATTGAGGCTACCAATATTTGCGTGGTAAAATTTTCATAATTACTATAAATTTGACCAATTTCATCAATTAATTCAAGGCCATCTTGCCCAATATCATCAAGCCTACCAACAAAAGGTGAAACAAAAGTTGCTCCAGCCTTAGCAGCTAAAATAGCTTGCGCTGCTGAAAAACATAAAGTTACATTAGTTTGAATAGATTTTTGTGAAAAAAATCGACAAGCTTTTAAACCATCCATTGTTAATGGTAATTTAATACATACATTTTTGGCTATTTTACTTAAAATGTTGCCTTCTTTGATCATATTATCATAATCAGTAGCTGCTACCTCGGCGCTCACTGGCCCTTCAACAATGTCACAAATTTCAGCAATAACTTCTTTAAAATCACGACCTGATTTAGCAATTAAGCTTGGATTGGTTGTTACGCCATCTAATAAACCATAAGTTGCAATCTCTTTAATTTCTGATATTTCAGCTGAATCGATAAAAAATTTCATATTATTAATAAATCTTATTTTAAAAATTTAAACTTAGATTAATTTATTATTATATAACCTTAAATAGTAAACATATTTTTGATCCTGTAATTAAATTTGTAAAACAAAAATATTTATATATAATACCAATTCCTATCTAAAAATGAACAATGTGACAAAATATTTTTTGAGATAAAAATTGTAAAAAATGCAAGTCCTATAGTTATAGGACTTAAGGCTTTTTACAATTTTTAGCCAAAAAGAATTGAGACGTCGAGCTATTGCCGATTTACCTAGAACGAGGCACTAGGATCCATTTGGCTCGATAGCGTATGACTTAAATATACATGTTTGATGAAAGCACGAGCTTCCACATAACTCTGGG
>JALQXY010000010.1 GCA_023262945.1 Rickettsiales bacterium
AGTGCTGTGCCGTTGATTGACGATGGCAATCGGAGGTGTTTTTTCTTCTGGTATGTTTTTACATTATAATAGATAGTTTTTTGCACCATTATTTTTTTATTAATATTTTCGAAATGTTAAAAAGGAAATTAACTTATACCAATTCCCATCTAAAAATGAACAATATGACGAAATATTTTTTAAGATAAAAATTGTAAAAAATGCAAGTCCTATACCTATAGCACTTAAGGCTTTTTGCAATTTTTAGCCAAAAAGATAAAGTCAGATTGTTTAGTTTTTATATATGTTTTTTTAGATGGGAATTGGTATAATACCAATTCCCATCTTTAAACGAATTACATTCGAAAGATTTTTGAGACAAAATGATATAACGTAATAATTAATATGTTTAATTCCAATATCAATAGCTATCAATATTTCAATCGCTCTACTCTTAATATTTTTCAAAAATGGTGGCTTGATATTGATAAAGTGATTTTTTTCTTTATTTTATCAATGGTGATTTTTGGTATGATCATGATTAATTTATCAAGCCCTTCAGTAGCAGAAAGAATAGGAGTTGATAGATTTTTCTTTATCAAAAAACAAACAGCCTTTTCTATTGCAGCTATTTTTATATTAATAACAATCTCATTTTTCGATTTAAAGAAAATTACAAATATAATATTTATTGCTACATTTCTCTGCCTAATATCATTATGCTATGTTTTGCTTTTTGGTTTCGAGGTCAAAGGATCAAAAAGATGGATTTCACTACTTGGCTTTTCTTTGCAACCATCAGAATTTATTAAAACATTTTTTGTGGTAATTAATGCTTATATTTTGTGCAAAGTAAATAGTGGTAAAGGTTATCTATTAAATTACATTGCTTCATTTTTTCTTTTGTCATTAATTCTTTTTCTATTAGTTATGCAGCCAGATTTTGGCATGACTATAATTATTGGATTATTATGGTCATTACAACTTTTTTTATATGGCCTTCCCATGGTATTAGTTTTTATCATTGGTTTTTTTGCCTTAGGAGGTGGAGCTTTAGCTTACATTAAATTTCCTCATGTACGCGATCGAATTAATCGCTTTCTAGATTTTGATGCTAAAAATTATCAATCCGAAATGTCTCTTGATGCCTATAGTAGCGGATCATATTTTGGCACTGGACCTGGTGCTGGAGTAGTTAAAAATTATATTCCTGACGCTCATACTGATTTTATTTTTGCTGTAATTGCAGAAGAGTTCGGCATCATCTCATGTATAATAATTTTGCTTTTTACATTATATATATTTGGCAGAATTCTAAAACGAGCTGCAAAAGAAGATAATATGTTCAACTATTTGATTTTATGCGGTTTGTTAATTGAGTTTATATTACAAACCGTTATAAATATCGGAGTAACACTTAGATTACTACCCACAAAAGGCATGACCTTGCCTTTTATAAGCTATGGCGGATCATCAACATTATCAATGGCTATATGTTTTGGCTTAATCTTAATCTTAACTAAAAAACGCTATCACGATAAAATTGATTATGGAAATATGAAACTACTTTATCAAAAATCTAATTAAAAAAATCCTTACAAATCAACAAATTCTGAAGGGTTTTTAATACCAATTCCCAACTAAAAA
>JALQXY010000114.1 GCA_023262945.1 Rickettsiales bacterium
CCGTGGCGGTAAGGGTGATCTGTGAGTGTACTCCTGACCACTGGAGGGGCAGTCCCTCTGAAGGAACCCGTAGCAAGAATTATTCAAAATGGCAGATCTACTTTTTTTTGCCCAAAATGTCAAAAATAAATTGATAATATATTGACGGATTTGGGTTTAAGATTCTGATTTTTTTAAATTGTTGATTTTGTCGATTACTTTTCTTGGGGATAATCTTTTTCCTTTTAATATAGACATAATTTGTTTATCACTTTTCTTGTGACCTCTGGCAACTAACACAAAAATTGCCGTGGTTTTGATAATAGAATTTGGCGGCGGGTTGTTAATTATCTCTCCGTCTTCTCTTTCATAAGAGATTGGCAAGCCGTGATTCTTGGTGGCCAGCTTAATAATAATATCAATCCACTTCATTTCTACATTGATATTATAACGAATACATTCTTCACCAACACTATCAAACATTGTTTCCATTACCCTTTCAGAACCAGGGGCTAGAATAGCTCGCATCAACATTTCAGGATAAGTTCTAATTGGTCGCAAGACATTATTTGCACCAGCATTTTTAAGCCTTTTACGATGCTCATCTTGAGTTGCTTCAACAATAATTCTACCTTTAAAACCAAGTGAACGTAAACGATCAGTTATTTCAAAATTAATACTATCAGAATTAGGATCAAAACGATTGCGAGATAATATAACAACAATTTTAGCTTTTAGAATGCAAGCCGCTTCTATTCCTTCGTCATTTAAATTTCCTTGATTAACATATACTACATCAAGTTTTTGTAGTTTTGTTGGCATACCCTCTTTGAAGCTATCACTAACAATAGCTATTGGTGATTTGGAAATAGTTACACTACTTTTTCTAAGGCCAGATATAGCATAATAAAAAAACTCAGCCGCAGTTTCTTTTGGACAATTAACAAAAACAATATGATCTTTCATTTTCCATTTAAGTTTACCAGTTGTTATACGATTTTTAATTTCATAACGATAATCAAAATATGTGGTCGCCGATTGAGCAAGAATTGCAATACCAACTATATAAAGCAATATAACAGTAAAAAATCTACCCCAAATTGTTTGAGCTGCGTAATCACCATAACCTACAGTGGTTACAGAAGTAAGAGATAACCATAAGGCATCCCCAAAATCCATATTTTCAAAATAAAACATGGCGCAGCTATGCAAAAACAAGATAAAAGCCATCAAGATTAAAAGTGTTATTAATCTTGATTTTGCTGATCCTTCATTACTCACAACATTTTGCAAGCGTAAATTTCTTCTAAATTTAAAAATCATTGATATAATTAGATAAAATCTCCAAATTCTTAACCAAAGAAACTTTCTTTTAGAATTGTTTTGAAGAGTCATAGTACTAATGCTACTTTGACTTTGAAGAACAAAAGATAAAAGTAAATTTATAAAATTATAAATAGTTTATAGATTGGTTAGATGGGAATTGGTATTACATAAAAATCTCATAGCAAACTTAAGCAATTTAAAAACTCTGCTTAGCTTTTTCTATAGATTTTTTAACTTCATTTAAAGATGTTCCACCGTATGAATTACGAGAATTAACAGAATTCTGCACCGACAAAACATTAAAAATATCTTGAGTTATTTTGGGTTCAATTTCTTGCATTTCTGACAATTTTAATTCATCTAAATTTATTTTTTTATTTTCAGCCAATTTAACAATCCTACCCGTAATATGATGGCAATCACGAAAAGGTAGTTTAAGGTTCTTAACCAACCAGTCAGCAAGATCTGTGGCAGTTGAATATTGTGATTGCGCCATTAAAAGCATATTTTGCTGATTAACTTTAAGGGTAGAAATCATGCCAAGCATAGCATTTAAACATAGTTTAATGTTTTTGCTTGCATCAAATAAAGGCTCTTTATCTTCTTGCATATCTTTAGAATAAGTCAAAGTTAATCCTTTAAGAGTGGTTAAAATTGATATAAGAGAACCAAAAATTCTGCCAGTTTTACCACGAATTAACTCTGCAGCGTCAGGATTTCTTTTTTGTGGCATTATAGAGCTACCAGAAGTAAAGGAATCTGGCAAATCAATAAATTTAAATCCTTGCGACATCCATATAATTATCTCTTCAGCCAACCTTGACAAATGAACAGAAATCAAGGATAGGCAGCCAAGATACTCAATTACAAAATCTCGATCCGATACTGAATCCATAGAATTGGCCGTAGGCTCTACGAAGCCAAGCTCTATAGCTGTCATTTTGCGATCAATAGCAAAAGAAGTTCCAGCAAGTGCAGCAGCTCCCAAAGGACATTGATTAAGACGCTTTCTACAATCTTTTAATCGCGAAATATCCCTTTTAAACATTTCAAAATAAGCCAAAATATGATGCGAAAAAAGTACTGGCTGAGCCACTTGTAAATGTGTAAAACCAGGCATTATAATATCAATATTTTTTTCAGCTTGCTTAATTAAGCTTTTTTGTAATTCTTGTAAAAGAATTATATTATCATCAATTTCTTGCCTTACAAATAATTTAAAATCCGTAGCCACTTGATCATTGCGTGATCTAGCGGTGTGTAACTTACCAGCAACATCTCCAATTATTTCTTTTAAGCGCGATTCAATATTCATATGAATATCTTCAAGCTCTATCTTAAATTGAAATTTATCTTCATTTATTTCTTGTTCAATTTGCGATAACCCTTGATTGATTTTATCTAGCTCTTCTTTATTAAGAATAGCAATTTTATGCAACATTTTGCTGTGGGCTTTTGAAGCTGCAATGTCTTGCTTATATAACTTATAATCAAAGCTTATCGACTCATTAATTTGCTGCATTAATTCATTAACATTTTCACTAAAACGTCCACCCCAAATAGCACTAGTTTTATTTGATTTTATTTTAATCATAATTATTATTGGTTGTTAATGATTTTTTTACTAAATTTATTTTTTATATAATACTAAATCCCATCTAAAAATGAACAATCTGACAAAATATTTTTTAAGATAAAAATTGTAAAAAATGCAAGTCCTATGCCTATAGGACTTAAGGCTTTTTGCAATTTTTAGCCAAAAAGATAAAGTCAGATTGTTTA
>JALQXY010000116.1 GCA_023262945.1 Rickettsiales bacterium
TGCCTTCTTTCTTGCCTGTTTTCTTGCCTTCTTTCTTGCCTGTTTTCTTGTCTTCTTTCTTGTCTTCTTTCTTGTCTTCTTTCTTGCCTGTTTTCTTGTCTTCTTTCTTGCCTTCTTTCTTGACGATCTTCTGGCCTTCTATTATTTTGATTATAGTCATATCTAGGAGGGTAATCTGGTTCTTTATATTTATTATCAGCCCCATCTTCATCTATAGGAAGAGTTCTGATAGGATAATCTTCGCGATATCTTTCTTTGTCTCTATAATAATCAGAATCTTCAGACTGAGCTAAAGATGAGCCAATTATTGAGCTGAAAACAATTAAATAAATAAATATTTTTTTCATAACTTATACCAATTATTAAAATATAGAATTTGGCAAACGCTTCATGCAAAGCCTTGCTAAGCTTGTATTTTTTAAAAACTAAAGATTTACTAGCAATAAATTTCTTATTTTTATTCTAAATTTTAATCCTCATAAAGCTTTATTAAACATTTATAATATTTTTATAAATTAAAGAGACCTTTGCATAATGCAAATTTTTCCCCTCTAAAAAACATATAAAAACTAAGATTACCTAAGGCAAGTTCTAAAGATCTTTGCAACAACTAAAATTATGAATTTTTCATAAATTCGTGATAAAAATTAGAAAAATTATCTTTTTCTATGGCATTTCTAATGTTTTTCATTAGGTTTTGATAATAAAAAATATTATGCTCACTTAGCAGCATTGCACCTAAAATTTCATTAGCTTTTACCAAGTGATGCAAATAAGCTCTACTATGATTTAAGCAAGCATAGCAGTTGCAATCTTGATCTAAGGGACTGTTATCTATTTTATATTTAGCATTTCTAATATTAATTGCCCCATCCTTAGTAAAAGCTTGACCAGTTCTGCCTGATCTAGTTGGCATAACACAATCAAACATATCGACCCCTCTTGCGACGGCCCCAACTATATCTGATGGCTTTCCAACCCCCATCAAATAACGCGGCTTATTTTCTGGTAAAAAATCACAGCTATAATCAAGAGTTTTAAACATGATTTCTTGACCCTCGCCAACCGCAAGACCACCTATAGCATAGCCATCAAAACCAATTTCAATTAATTTTTGAGCTGAAATTTCGCGCAAATCAGCAAAAGTTGATCCTTGCATTATACCAAAAATACCATAACCAGATCTTGTAATAAACGCATCTTTTGATCTTTTGGCCCATAATATTGATCGCTCCATAGCTTTTTGTGACAATTCATAAGAAGCTGGATAAGATACGCATTCATCAAAAATCATCGTAATATCACTACCCAATTTATGCTGTATTTTAATTGATTCTTCAGGAGTAACAAAATATTTTGATCCATTTAAATGAGACGAAAATTCCACACCTTCATCATTGATTTTGCGAATTTTTGATAGAGACATCACCTGAAAACCGCCAGAATCAGTAAGTATAGGCAAATCCCAATTCATAAATTTATGCAACCCGCCAAGATCAGCAATTAAATCAGCTCCAGGACGAAGCATCAAGTGATAAGTGTTGCCTAAAATAATTTCAGCACCGCTTTTTTTAACATCACTTGCTTTTAAAGCTTTAACCGTGGCGCAAGTGCCGACCGGCATAAACGCTGGGGTTTTTATAACGCCATGAGCACAGCTAACTTCACCCAATCGCGCCTTGTCATTAGATTTTTTAAGATTAAAAGAAAAGTTACTATTCACTTATTTTTTAAAAAATGCAGAAATTTATACCGTTAATATTTTTTATTTTACTATTAAATATAATAGCTTTTGGTACTCACAAAATAGCTAATCAGCAATATTTATTGCAAAATGAATTGCCTCAGTTTTCTTTACCATTATTATCTGATCAGCAAAAATTTTTAAGTAATAATGATATTAATAATAACAAATATAGCTTGCTCAATTTTTTTGCATCATGGTGCAATTCATGTCAATTAGAACATCACTTATTAATAGAACTAAAAGACAATAAAAATATCAATTTATATGGAATTGCCTGGCGTGATATTGACCAAAAAACTAAATCTTTTCTAGAAAATAATGGCGATCCTTACAAAATAGTAGTTACCGATAGTAAAAATGAATTAGGCAAAAAACTTAACCTAAAAGGTACGCCAGAAAGTTTTTTAATTGATAAATCTGGCGTAATAGTTTTTCACAAACGCGGCCCCTTATCTAGATCAGATATCAATAAAATCAAGAGCTTTACCAATTCCCATCTAAAAATGAACAATATGACAAAATATTTTTGAGATAAAAATTGTAAAAAAGGCTTTTTGCAATTTTTAACCAAAAAGATAAAGTCAGATTGTTTAGTTTTTATATGTTTTTTTAGGTGGGA
>JALQXY010000058.1 GCA_023262945.1 Rickettsiales bacterium
CTTTTACTTTAAAAAATAAAAGATAAGTTTATAAATTTTGCTTAATAATACCAATTCCCATCTAAAAATAAACAATATGACAAAATATTTTTTGAGATAAAAATTTTTAAAAAATGAAGCTGTATATCCATGCAGCCAAATGAGATTTGATCAGATTAATTGATTAATAATCGATTAATCCATCAAATCAGCATTGATCAATTTTAATAACTTTAATAGTTATTAAAATCATCAAATCGGCAATCATTTTTAGCCAAAAAGATAAAGAGACTGTTTGGTTTTTATATATTTTTATATGTTTTTTAGGTGGGAATTGGTATAATATCCAAATTAACTATAAAATCAATTGTGAAAAGGTCTTTTGGCATAAAAAAATTTAAAAATGCTGCATTTTTAAAATACTAATTCAATTTAAATTATATGCGACAAAAACAGCAACTAGAAAAAGAACAGGGTTTTGTAAAGGGAACTAGATTTTTTATTCAAAACAAGACATTACTTGATTTTCCACCAGAATCAGATTATATCAAGTATCTTCCTCCAATAACGGATTTTGAAGTAATTAATCAAGTTGGCTTTGTTATAGAAAATGATAGCATTCCTAGTAATCTAGTTTCGGCCATCGTTAAACAATTACCCAATTCAGAACATATTAATGTTTTAAATACCGTTTTTATTTCATTATACGTAACGCCATATTTAAATAAAAATCATATCATAAAACTAAAAGAAGCTTCTAAAGAAATAAATTTATTTGAATCTTTATTTGATAGATTGTTAACAGTTCTAACCAAATACAATAAAACACCTTCGGAAAACCCGCATTTTCTTTATCACCCTTTTCAAACAATAGCAGCAACTCTTAATGAATCTATAGATACTCAAGAACAAAAATTGCTAATAAAAGAAATTTTAAGATCAAGTAAATCTTCACCAGATAATCTCTTAACTATGTCTAGAATTTTTAAAAAAAACTTTATTCATATATTAATTGATGAATTTAAAGAAGATCATAATAAGGCAAAGTTAGCTAATTTTATTGAGCTTGGTATGGCAATTAATGAACCATTAATGCTAAAATCACTGGATAAAATAATTCAAAATCATAACAATATTGCAAATGTTGTTATTGGTCTTTTAAAAGTTAAGGAAATGACTGAAATCGTAACAAGCTATGTTGACAATAATCATAACTTTTCCTCAAGTGCAGTTAGATCATTTGTTAGTAAAGCAATACAAATTGAAGATACAGAAAATTATACAAAAATAATTGAAAAAGGAGTTTTATTATTTACTAATTTAATAAATAACAATGTAAACAATCCAGATCGATTAAAAATCTTACTCGATTCCGTTCCTGAAGAATTGCAAGAGTATAAGACAAAAATCTTTGATAATTTTTTAAACATTGCAACAGAACCAGAAAGATCAAATGCTGGCACCTTATTATCTAGAGCATCAGCAAGCCAAATATCTAAATCTTTGCAAGAAAAACTTTAACTTTTAAAGAATAACTACAAATCAATTAATTTTTAGATGAGATTTGATCAGATTAATTGATTAATAATCGATTAATCCATCAAATATTACAAATTATTGCATTGGTGGCATTATTGGAGCAGAAAAGCCAGCTGGATTAGGAACTCTCTGCGGCATTGCTGCATTTGGCATCATCATATTCATATTATCCATTGATTGAACATTTGGATTACCTGGGGCAATCATTGCAGGTGAAATATTTTTATTACCTCTTGATGATACCAAAGATGATTCTCTTAAACTACCACTAGAATAACGACTCATATTATATACACAAACAATCTCTTTTCCACTTCTTAATGTAAATTGCGAAGCAATGCTTTCAACAACAATATAATTACCAGCAGAACGAAAATTGACTAGAGATTCAAATCCATTAGCATCAACACTAAAAATAGCAGGAATCTCGGTATTCATTTCAGTAAATTGAAAATAAGTAAATTTACCATTATCAAAAACCTTTGCTGGCGCTATATTAGCATCTCCAGTATATTCATAACCAAAGTTATATTGAGATAAATTTCTTAAATCAGGCTCATCCGAAGCAGCTTTTGAAGAAAATTGTACTATATTTTTATCTTCTTCTTCTGGATAAATAAATTTAACAACAAATATGAGGTTCTCATCGCTAATACTATCGGCTTCTCGAGCCATTAATTCAAAGTGATAAACTTTTTTATTTGTTATTACCGTCATATTAGTTTGTGAATTATACTCTCCGACTGGCTTTAAAAATAATCTATTGCCCAAATGTTCAAAAAGCCACAATGTTGGGTCTCCCATTGAAATTGTAGCAATAGACTCATTGGCATCAAATTCAATAAAACCCTGATAATTATAATGACCAATATATCGATATACATCATTTGGATTATACACATAACTACGAAACTTCCTTTCCGCCCCAAGAAATCTTGGCAATTGCGCTGCTTTGATACTTGTTGTTATTAAAAATAATAAGCAGAAAATAATAACAATATTTTTGATATTTTTCATTGATTGATTATTTTATTTTACTCTATATAGCTGGTAGTCATTTACGATAAATTCAAGATCTCCTTTATTATTTTTATCAATAGCAGCAAAGAAAAATCCAATTCTTACAACAAACATTTCTTTTTTCTTGATAATTTCACCATTTTCTACATTAAATTTTATAGTTTGTGTGCTAAATTTAACTTCAGCTTTATTGGGCATTGATGCAGCTATATATTCTTTTGCTTTTTGAGCGAAATTTTTTGGAACTTTTCTAATATATTTAAAAGATTCAATTTCTACCTTTCTTTCAACATTTTTACCAAAAAATATTAGAGGACTCAGTGGATTATCTTTATTCATAAAGGCCTGAAATTTTTTATATTCTTGTAAAGTTGATAAACTTTTAATTTTACGAAATTTATTATTAACTGTTGATATTTCTGCCTCCTTAAAATTAAATTCTTCTCTTTCTTTGATGTATTTTGAAATCAAATATTTTGCTACCGATTCATCGACATTAAGTTTTCTATCATCTTCATTTAAATCGTTAGAAATTTTGGCAGTTTTGAGCTGCACTAATTTAGGACTATATATTGATTGATCTAAAGATTCATAAAAAATAGGAAATTCTTCTGTTAAAGGATAGGTGTTTTTTATCATTTCTAGCAAAAGATGGATAACTATGACAAGAATTATCGTACTAACTAAAAGCAAAGTTCTATCACAAATTGGAGAAAGATAACGAAAAAAATACCAATCTAACGCATCTTTAAAATAACTACCATTATCTATTTTGGATTTTATTTGCATAAAATGCTCAGCTTTATCGTTATTAGGTAAAATGTTATCTTTTTTTTGCGATAAATCTGCCATTTTATTGAATTATTTTATTTCAATTATCGAATTATCATCAATATCTCGAATAGCTTTTAAAATATCATCAACCGCTTTTTCAATTAATTTTTTATCTTTGCTACGTAAAACAATTGCTGTTCCCCCTTTAAAAGGATAGCTACCGATTGAAATATTGTTATATTTATTTTGTACAATCTCTAAGTCTTTAGCTATTGAGCTTTCATTTAAAGAAATAACCACTTCTTTAGCTTTAGTTTTGTGAGATGTTTTAAGTTCTTTTTTGGCACAAAAAAACATAGCTTTAAATATATTTGGCACCCCAGCCATAACAAAAACATTTTTAATAAAAAAGCCAGGAGCTGATGATACTGGATTATCAAGAAGATTAGCGCTACGAGGCATGTATGCCATTTTCAATTTGGCATCATTAATATTTTTGGCGCCATAATGTTTTATGAGGATATCTTCAGCTTGTTTGTTTTTTTCATAGATATCATTAAAGGCTTTAGCTATTGATTGAGATGTGATATCATCATGAGTTGGGCCAATTCCTCCACTAGTAAAAACATAATTATATTTCTCACTAAGCTGTCTAACGGCAAAAATAATATCATCTTCTTTATCATTAACCACCCTAACCTCTTGTAAATCAATACCTAAATTACCAAGTTCAATGGCTAAAAAATTGAGATTTTCATCTCTAGTTCTACCTGACAAAATTTCATCACCAATTATTAAAAAAGAAGCATTAATTGATTTAGTCATAAAAATCGTCTTTAACTTGTTCAACGGATTCAACTTCAGGAATATAATGTTTTAACATATTTTCAATACCATTTTTTAGAGTTATAGTTGAACTTGGGCAACCCGAGCAAGAACCTTTCAATCTTAGCTTCACAACTCCATCAACAAATGAATCGAAAGTTATATCGCCACCATCCATTGCTACAGCTGGCCTTACTTTTATTTCGATTAATTCTTTTATTTGCTTAACTATTTCATCATCATCTTCTTGATATACATTATCTCTAGATGCGTTTTTAAAAAACACCTCTTTACCAGAAACATAAAAATCAAGAATTGTTGCATTTATCTCAGTTTTTAAGTTTTGCCAGTTATATTTGTCACTACTTTTGGTTATTGTTATAAAGTCTTTACCAAAAAATATTGATTCAACACCGTCAATTGCAAAAATCTGCATTGCTAATGGCGATATTTTTGCTGCTTGTTTTTGATTTTTAAATTCACATACATTATCACCAGCAACTATTTGACCTTGCGGGATAAATTTTAAAGTTTGTGGATTGGGAGTTTCTTCGTTTTGTATAAACATTTTTAATTATTTTAAATACCAGCTATCAATAGCTAAACTATATTGAGGTTTATTTTTTGGAAATGCAAATATATTACGATATAAAATTCTAAAGCTATTGCTATACCATTGAGGTATAACATAATAATTTTCAAGTAATGTTTTATCAAGTTTTTGACAAATATCCTTAAGATCTTCAATATTGTTTACTTGAGTAATAGATTCAATCATTTTATCTATTTTTTTATTGTCAATTCCGCCTAAATTTCTACTGCCTTTAATATTTTTTTGACTAGAGTGAAAATAAGAATATATTTCATTTCCAGGAATTAAAGATTGACCATAGAGACCAACTATTATATCGAAATCAAAATTATTAACCCGAGTTTTGTATTGATTTTCTTCAACAATTCTTGATTTAGCGTTAATACCTAATTTTTTTAAATTCTTAATAAATGGAGCAATTATCATTGTAAATGATTGACTCTGATTGAGAATTTCAATAGAAATTTGTTTATTATTCTTAGGATCGATTAATTTTTGATTTATCATTTTATATCCAGCATCTTCAAGAATTTGTTGCGCTTTTATTAAATTATTACGATTAAAACCATCGGAATGTGAATTTTGCGTCAAAAAATCAAATTTTTTAATATCATTTTGTCCTAAGGAAGAAATAAAAGAAAATTCAGTATTAGCAAAATAACTATTAGTTCTTTGATAAGAATTATAAAAAATATGCTTTTTAAGCCATTCAAAATCAAAAGCTAAATTCAATGCTTGACGAAGTGCAATATTTTGAAATTTTTCTTTGCGTAAATTAATAACAAAAGATTGCATAGGAGCTGGCAATTTATGCAAAATCTCTTGCTTGATTATATCACCATTTTTAATGGCATCAATATCGTATAAATTAGACCAATTGCGCGCTACATTCTCAAGACGAAAATCATATTTCTGAGCTTTAAAAGCTTCAACTAAAACAGTTGGGTCACGATAATAATCAAAAGTTATTTGATCAAAATTATAGCGCCCCTTATTAACTGGCAAATCTTTTGCCCAATAATCTTTTACTCTTTCATATGTTATAGAGCGATTAAGTTTAACATCTTTTATCTTATAAGGTCCTGAACCGAGAGGTGCTTCTAGTGTAGTTTTATCAAAATCATAATTTTTATAATAATGTTTAGGCAAAATTGGCAATGATGCAACCAAAATTGGTAAATCTCGATTTTTATTATGCTTAAACCTAAAACGCAGATGATAATCATTAATTTTTATAACATCTCTGATATCACGAAACGCCATCTTGTAAGAAGGATGACCTTTTTTTGTTAGAATATCAAAAGTAAAAATAACATCATCAGATGTTATAGGATTACCATCATGAAAACGCGCCTCTTTTCTTAAGATAAAATCAATCGAATCCTTGTTAGAAGATAGTTTTATATATTTAGCAACTAATCCATATCTCGAAGATATTTCATCTTCACTAGCCACAGTTAATGTATCGTAAATATAAGATAGACCATTTGCAGATATACCTTTAAGAATAAACTGATTAAGATTATTGAAAGAACCTTCAACACCAAATTTTACATGACCACTTTTTTTTGCATCTGGATTTACATAAGAGAAGTTTTTAAAATCTTTTTTATATTTTATGTCATCAAATATTGAAATTGCATGATTAAAATCCTTAGCAAAAGAATAGTTACTAATTAAAATAAAATTAATTAATACTATAAAAAAAGTTCTGTTAATCAAATTTTTTAAATAAATTTTATTTTTTTTTACTTTTAAAAACTCAGCGTAAAAATGATTGCACGAATTACACAAAAATAATGATAAAATTTTTATAAAAAATCTTATTTGCAAAAATTTCATCATTACAGTTATAAATTTATAGCTTTTAGATAATACTAACATTTTATAATGCATTTAATTAGATCTCTTAAAAACGTTAAAATAGATAGAAAATTATGCCTTACCATTGGCAATTTTGATGGTTTTCATATTGGGCATCAAGAAATTATTAAAAAAGTCAAAAATATCGCCGATTCTGAAAATATGGCGAGCGCGATTCTAAGTTTTGAACCTCATCCTAGAAAATTCTTTAAGAAAGAGCAAAATGCTAATTTTCGCATTAACGAAGTTTCTCAGAAAATTAAATTCATAAAAGATTATGCAATAGATTATGCAATAATATTAAACTTCAATGAAAAATTTTCACAAATTACCGCAACAGAGTTTCTAAAGGAAGTAATTATAAACAAACTTAATGTTAAAAATTTAATTATAGGATATGATTTTGTTTTTGGTAAAAATAGAAATGGAGATATTGATTTCTTAAAAAAGAATCAAGAAAAATATGATTTTAAACTCACTAAAATTAACCCATTCAAAAAAAATCACGAGATTTGCTCTTCTAGCCTAATAAGAGAAAAAATATCAAATTCGCAAATAAAAGAAGCTAATGAATTACTAACAAAAAACTTCACAATAAATGGAATTGTACTGCACGGCAATAAATTAGCTAAAAAAATAGGCTATAAAACAGCTAACTTTAAGGCAAAAAGCTATATAATAAAGCCACTATACGGAGTTTATAAAAGCAAAACCTTTATTCCTCATCTAAATAAAACTTATGATTCGATAACAAATTTTGGTATCAGGCCAACGATATTAAAAAATAATCAAGAATTCTATGAGACTCATATTTTTGATTTTAAAGGAGATTTATATGATAAAAAAATATCCGTTGAATTATTGTCATTTATAAGAAAAGAACAAAAATTTAACTCAATTGATGAGTTAACTAGGCAGATAAAAAGAGATATCGCTTTTGCTGTCAATCATTTATCTTAAGATTATCAAATCTCATTTTTAAATTATACCAATTCCCATCTAAAAATAAACAATATGACAAAATATTTTTGAGATAAAAATTGTAAAAAATGCAAGTCCTATACCTATAGGGCTTAAGGCTTTTTGCAATTTTTAGCCAAAAAGATAAAGTCAGATTGTTTAGCTTTTATATATGTTTTTTAGGTGGAAATTGATATTATAAAAAGATAGATTAAATTTTATGCAACTTTAACTCTTCAAG
>JALQXY010000061.1 GCA_023262945.1 Rickettsiales bacterium
AACAAAAAATACCACAAAAATAACCAAAATATGAGGTATTTTGGACTAAAAATTAGAAGAAAATTAAGAAATTCATTTTTTTTAAAATAAAAATGGACTTAGGTTGGAAAATGGGTGTAATTTGCAGGGGTCTTAGAATTGATAATGGCACTGAATTTACCTCAGAGAAATTTATCAATTGGGCTAAAAATAATAAAATAGATTTGCTATATATTCAGCCAGGAAAACCTTATCAAAATTGTTATATTGAAAGGTTTAATGGCACTTATAGATCTGAAGTTTTAAATAAATATATCTTCAGCTCAATAGATGAATTACAGCAAATAACTGATGATTGGATCTTTTACTACAATAACAAAAGACCGCATTCATCATTAAATGGCTTACCGCCAAAGGAATTCTTAAGAAGGTCCTTAATCTAACATGAAAAAATGGTAAGTTATTATTTTATATTTTGTAAAGGCACGTTCGCTTCGCTCACTTGAAGCCTTGACAAAATAAAAATAATAAATTGCTAGACATCCATGTTAGAGTTAAGGATCTTTGTTAAGATAGTCCATCTTTAGGTGGTTACAAAAATGGGGGCAGGACAAAAATTGAGCAATTAAGGCACTCATTTTTTGTGGTGATAAAATTAATCAATAAAGATTTAATCAAGCAAATTGACTTAAACAGTTCGTTGTTAGAGAAAATTGGCAAATTGCTTGAAGAAAGATAAGCTCTCAATTATTTTGCAATAATGATGCTGATTTCCGCTGATTCAAGATTATTTGATATAAAATCTTGAATTGCTCTTTGAGATAAGCTGTTAGCTAATTCTTCTTTTATTTCTTCATATTTAGCTATTTGAGCCTCTCTTTCTTCTTCTAATTTTATAATTACCCAATTATCAGCCAAAGATATTGGCTTTGATATTTGTCCCTTTTTAAGAGTTTTGGTTGCCTCAATTATTTCAGGATTTAATTTATCTTTTAAAACAAATCCTAAATCACCACCATTTTTTGCAGAGGTTTTATCTAGTGATTTTCTCTTTGCTTGTTTTGCAAATGAATTTGGGTATTTAGATATAGTTTTATATAGTGAATCTGCCTCTTGTTTAGTTTTAACTGAAATAAATCGGATTCTGATTTCTTTTTTATTTTTTAACTCACTTACAAGCTTATCATAATGGCTTTTGACATTTTCTTCCTTGGAAGTTTTCCTAGCAATATCATCGTAAAGATTCTGCTTTAATATTTCAGTTTCAAAAGTTTTTAAAGACTCTTTATATTCATCGGTTTTATGAAGTTTTCTCTTTTTAGCCTCTTTATAAGCAATTTCTTTTAAAATTGCTTCTTTAATAACCAATTCCTTTTGATCAGCATTTAAATCCCTAAAAGTGAGCCCCCTTAATTTATCGTTTCTTAATATAAGTTTTCCTAGTTCATTTTGAGCCTCTCTTAGCGTTATTTCTCCACCTTTATATTTAGAAACTATAGTTTTTGATGGATCTGCTATTTTTTCATTAGACTCACTAAGTAAAATATATGAAATAGCTGAAATTAATATTAATGCTATTGCTGATATGATAATTATTTTTTTATTTTTCATCTCGTAGTTACTTAATTTCCTAAATTATAAATTTCTTTAACCAAGCCTTTTAAAACCTTTTTTAAGTCCTTAACTTCATTTTGAGGACCATTATTGCCTGACGAGGCTCTTATTAGAAGTTCAAATGGAAATCTTTTAACTGTGTAATCTTTAGAATTACTTTCGGCCACTACTTTTCCATCTTTTAAAATTTTAGCCTTATGCGACATAGCAAAATTATGATATGATAAGTTGCTAAAAGTATCATTCAGCAATCTTTCATACTCAATTTCTAAAGATATATTCAGTGAATTATTCTTGTTGCCAGAATAGATATTTAAATCTTTCAAATCTTGATTTATTATATCTTTAATGATCGATGCCATTTCTTTTTCATTAGGGTAACCAGGATACTGACCTCTTTTAAATCTAATAGCATTTCCTTCTAATTTTTTTGCCTTTCCTTCAACAAATTTAACATCAACATTTGAGACATAATAATGTGTTTGGTTTTTTACTATAGGGGTTGGTTTTTGCAGATAAGTAAATGAGTTGCTTGAGCAAGAAGCAATAAATATAAAACAAGTTATGATTAATAATTTTTTCATTTTTTATTTTTGTTAATTGTTAGTAGTTTGATTATTTTTTTCAGAAGGCACATAGAAGCCCCATACACAATTTGAAAATTCGCCAGCAGCAAATTTTATTTCTTCACCAGAATCAATGAAAATCTTATATACATTCATTTTGTGATTCTGCCCATACCTAGGGTCTTTTACAGTTATATGATTTTCACTTGTATCTTCCCAATCATATTCCCATACGTTATGGCCATTTATTTTTACAGGTTTCTTACCTAATGATACACCAATGTAATTCCAGTTAGTCATTAATTTTTATTTTTTTAAATTTCTTCATATATAGAATTTGCAGTTTCCCACATTTCACTAAATAAATCACATTGTTTCATATTAAATGCTCCATAATCAGTAATCCTGCTCGCATGAATCAAGTGATCATCCAAAACTTTTTTTAATTCTCCCTCAGACTGACAATTTTTTATTATTGGAATTATTTCTTTAAAAAAATTTACTGACGAATTTTTTGTCTGCTCTAAAGAGTCTATTAAATTATCTATTTTTTTTATAAGATTTTCTACCTTTTCTTTCATTGCCTAAAACTATTTGGTAATTTATCAGTCCTTATTATTGTTGATTTTGGAAGATTCTTTGTATCTATAACACCCTGATAATCTTTCCCATTATAAATTTTACCTGATAAAGATTTTTGTGAAGCAGCTCCTCCTTCGCTAATCCAAGTTCCTTTTTGAGGCTTAAATGTTGTTACTCTATAAATCTCACCCCAGTTTTTATCAATTGCCAATCCTTGCCTTAGCTGCTCTTCGTTTGAATATTTTTTATCAGTAACATATGTAAACTTTTTCCCCGTTCTGTTTTCTTTTCCGTGATACTTATAAAAAATCTCATCTCCAGAAGCCTGTCTATTTGCATACTCTCCATCTAAAAAATTCTTAGAATGCTCTTTAGGAAGTTTTTGTCCTTGCTTTGCTACCTTTGCTACATCATCTCCTTTTCCGAACAACCTAGCAACCTTAGTTGCTCCAGCTGGTGCATATGGAATAGCAAGGGCTGTGCTATCTGATGCTAAATCTATTAAACCTTCTTTTACTAGTTGTTGATCTTTAGTAATTTTACCATATCCAATTTTGGCAACATCGTAACCAACCATTGCTAAATCCAATAAAGTATCCACAGGTAGATTATCCCTATTTTCAACTTTAACTAAATTAGATTTATTGGTATTTTGATTTAGGAGAAAGTTATTTCTAGCATTATAAGCCTGATTATATTGTGCTTGGGTTGGTTTGTAGGAAGAATTATCTGCAGTTCTAATCCCATAATTATTAGCATTGTAACCTGTTTGCTGATAACCTGAATTAATTTTTGAATATTTATTCCAATCATTAACTGAATCTTTACCAATCATATTGGCATGCATCTCGTCTCCACCTCCTGCATGTGCTCTCTCATGGCCGTCAGTGAATATTAAATGCGTTTCATTTGTTCCTACGCTAGCAACATTAACATAAGCTTGCTGACCTTCTTGGTCATACATACCAGCAGAGCGATCATTTTCATTGCTGTAAACTTTTACTCCTTCTCCAGAATCTGAGCCCTGATTCAAAGCATATTCAAGATTCTCTGGAGATTGACCTCTGTCAGCATTTTTTATTATATCTCTTGCAGCATTATCTCTGCTTCTAGCAATATTTCTAGTTTGTGTCTTTTGCTTATCTACAAAAGTATCAATAACAGATTTATTGCCCGTGCTATTAGTTACAGCTTCATAAGCATTAGAAACAGTATCAGTTAAATGGTTTCCAACTGTTAGAATATTGTTGTCAAAATTCTTGAAAGCATCTTTAACCTTGTCTGGATTTGTTAGAAGATCAACTGGAATAGATAAAGTCCCTTCAAAATCAGCATTAGTAAAATCTATATCTTTCTTAACTGTTTGATTATCAATATTTCCTGCAACATTAACAGAATTTGATGCTAATAGATTTGTTAGATTTTCTGCTTCACTTAAATTATTATCATTGCTTGCAAGCTCTACAATTCCTGTTCTTTTACCTGTGGTCTTTTTAAATATTTCAGTTGCACCAAGAGATATAGAAGCATTATTTACAGCTGGGTTATCCAATCCAACACCAAGACTTAATCCAAAAGAAGAACCTTGCTGTTCATAAGTATCTTGAAGAGTTTCTAGATTTAAATCTCCTCCAACATTTAGTGCTACTTTATTAGCAGTTACATTTCCACCTTTGATGTTAGTGTCTCCAGTTGTGTTTAGGTTAAATGTTCCATTTTCTGCTAATATTTCAGAATTTGTATGAGTATTTTGTAAAACAAAATTATCCGATTGATTAAATCCTGCTGATAGTCCAACACCATTATTTCCTACTGAAACACTGGCGGTAGTTGTTTTAGAGCCAAATTCCGATTGGAAGGTGCTTTCACCAGATTTAATATTAGCTTTTTGTGCAGTTATACTTACATCACCATTATTACTAGCAAGTAATGACCCAGTTTGATTATATTCATTGCCAGCATTTATATCTATATTATTTCCAGCAATAAATGTTGATCCCACTGAACTTGAAGCATCTGTTTTTAGGAAGTCAGTATGGTGGGTTGTATCCATATATCCTGCTGCATACATACCTGTTCCAAGTGAGGTGCTAGCTGCTTGGGCTGCATTGGCAGCTGACATCGCTAAATTAGCGGTTGCCGTTGCAACTCCTGCTGTAGCAAGAGCTACCTGAGTATATGCTAAATCAACAGCTTTTTGACTTGCTCTACCTTGGCCTTTTAAATTTTTCATCTTGCTAAGCTTTTTCTTAGCTTTTTTTAGATTTTTAGTTGCGTCAGCAAGAGCCTTAGCAGCATAACCAGTGTCAACATAAGCATTTCCAACTTTAACACCGACTTCAACTTCTAACTTTGAATTCTCGGTATTAGTTTTTTGAGTATTTTTAGCATCGCTTAGATTAAAATTCCCTCCAGTTTTAATTGTGGCATCATTATTAACAGCAATATTTGAAGCAATTATATCAACATCATTTGTAGAATTAACCAATAGGTTATTACCAATGCTTACATTAGACGCTTTTTGTGTTGTGGTTTGTTCTTGATAAACTTGCTCTTCTCCTGTTCCCTTAATTCCAGCCTTAAAGCTTCCATTTTCAAATCTGGCATCAGTTTCTCCAATTTCTATTGATTTATCTTTTGTATAAGAGGAAGAATTTTCAGCAACAGAAATAATATCAACTTTAGCCGCATTAATATTTCCATCACCTTTAACATTAACATTTGAACCTTCAATTTTTAGATTCTCGGTAGCGTTAACATTTAAATTTCCACCAACTAAAACTGTTGATGAATGCTGGGTTGTTGTAGAACTTCCTGTTTTACTTACTGTTTTAGTGATTATAGCTTCGCTTTGACCAGAATTAGAGTTGTTTCCCGTTATTCTACCTTGGGATTTGTCAATTTGCTCATTCATTTTTTCAGCAAGCTTATCGCTTCCCGGCAAGATGCCTCCAGCAACTACAGCATCTACTAGCTTGTCTTGAGCTTTATCAATGATTTTATCAAGTTTTTTGTTTAACTTGTCAGCAACAGGATTTATTCCTCCAAGACTAGTTACTTGACCAACAACAGACATTGCAGCATTTATGGGATTGAAAGAGGTTGATTTATGTTCTTCCCAATGTTCACTTTTTAATTCTGCTGATTTAATCGTTACATTCTGAACTGAACTACCACTTACTGTCTCAAAAGTTCCATCTGCCTTAGTTTTTAGTGAGCCATCTGTATTCTGTGCGATGGTAAATTCACCAAAACTTAAATCATTGTTAATTTCTAAATTTGAACCTTGAACAGTTACATCTCCAAGCTCTGCAGTTACCGCAAGATCATTATTAAAAATTAAATTACTTTCTGCTGCGGCTTCTTGATAATCATAAACTTTACTACTGCTTTTTGATAAATTACCTTTTTTCTTAGATGTTGTGAAGGTTTTTGCTGAATTGATGCCATTTTCAATATTAATATTACCAGCTTGAGAAACTATCTGGCCATTTTCTCCTTTTACATTACTAGCAATGATATCAATATCACTGACTGAATCTAGGTTTACATCACCGCCAACAATTATATTAGAAGCAACTTGAGTTTTGGTTTCAGTTAAAGATGAAGAACTTTTGCTCTTTCCAAGACTTCCCTTTTTCTTGCTGCTTGTATATTTGTAATAAGAATCTTCAGCAGAAACTAGATTTAGTTCATTACCAGTGGTTATACTTGCATTATTGCCGACTACAACATCACTTCCTTTGATGGTGGTATCATTCCCTGATACTATTAATAAATCACCCAATGTACTCACCGAACTTGAAACATTGGTAACTTTTTTCATGACGTTGGCGCCATTTCCATCTGTTAAATCGACATTCTCTTGTAAAATATCAGTAGTAATATTAACGTCATTTCCAGCAGACAAGCTTGTATTTCCACCTGAATTTATAATGCTACCTATTAAGTCAATATTATTTCCTGAACTTAGAGTTACATCTCCACCAGATTCAACTTCTCCTCTTGATAAAATTAGATCGATGTAATTCTTATTATCTCCTCTTCTTAGCTTTGTATTTGTACTAACAAAATCATTTCCAGCAGAAATCGAAACTGAGTTGTTTCCTTTGATTTTAGCACCTTCATTTACAATGTCATTGCTTGCTATAAGACTTACATCATCTGCTTCAATAATATTTCCATCATCGCTTAAATTTTCTCTAGTTAGTTTTGCAAGAAATAATTTGGGTACTAAAACTTTTTTTACTTCTCCATTTCCAAGGTCAACCTCTTCTTCAACAAGCCATACTATATCCTTACTAAGAGAGTTAATTTGATCCCCCGTTAGCGTTACTCCTGCAACTAACTCAATACCTTCTGATTTTAATTTATTATATTCATCGTAAGCATTATCATAAAGATTTTGTAATTGCTCTAAACTACTCTCAGTTCCGTCATTTAGAAACTTCTTATCAGTTTTTTCTCTGATTGATTCTTCAACCAATTTACTTTCCGCATATGCATCTCCGATTAAGACAATAGTTTGATCATCTGGATCATAGCCAATTCTTTCCAAGAAATATTTTGAACCTTTAAACTTATCTATATCAATAAGGCTGATGTTAGTTTCAATTAGGTATTTGAAACCTGGTGTTTGCTGATTTAAACTTGCAGAATCGCTAACTTTAAATAATCCGTTAGAACTTTGAGGTAGCTTAGTATCAATTTCTATTACTCCAGTATCTTTTATTTTTGATATTTCAACTGATTTTGTACCAGTATCTTTAGTTGCTATATCCCTTGCGTTTAATCCTATTCTTGATCCTCTGAAAGCGCCATTATTTTCAATTGTGCTAGATATTGAAGAACTTACTACTCCACTTGAAACAATTGAAGATGCAGTGGTTGAATATAAAGCTTCATTTCTGTATCCAGAATAGCTTCCAACTCTATTTCTAGTTCTTCCCCTTTTTTTGTATTTGTAATGCCAAGCATAATCTGTTCTTAAATTATGAACAGTAAATCCAGTTCTGCTATTGAGTAAATTCGATCCTATTAAATCTACCTTATTTTTACCATAGATATAACTACCTCTATTATTAATAGAGTTGGAGTTAATTACTAAATCACCACCAGAATATACGTAACCCTGATCCGTTGTTAAGGTTGATACAGCATATTCGTATCCAGTTACAACCGTGTTTTTGAAAGGTCTTGCACCTGTTGCATGATATAATCTATTATGGCCGCTTCCTCCATTCCAATTATCAACTCCATTATTATTAAAAATATTAGAAGTAATATTTAAGTTTCCTTCTGCTTCAATATTTCCAGCTGTATTTGTAATATAAGCGTTTCCTGAATCATTAGTTGCATTCAATGCTACAATACCCTCAGAAAGTATATAACCATTATCATTATGAAGATAACTTTTTGTACTAAGGTCTACTTTGGTTGAAGAGTAAAAAACACTTGGATTGTAAATATAGCCATTTGCATTCACAGTCAAATCAGACACAGAGGCGACTTGACCACGATTTTCTAGATTTCTTCCAAGTACAATATCAATAGTATTATTTGATAATACTTTACCATAATTGATAATGTCATTACTGATATTTATATTACTTGCTCCTACGCTATTTATTGAGCCAGTATCATGGTTTACCAGATTATTTTTGGCCCATAATTCCAAAGTAGTTCCTGATATTATGCTACCATAATTTATAATATCTTGAAATGAGTCTATCTTTATTGAGGTTGCTGAAGTAAGGCTTGCATCTTTATTATTTGTAAAATTACCACTATTTGTTAGTAAGTTAATAAAACTACCAGATGAGACAGTGCCATTATTTGTAATTGAATTAGCGCTAATATCGATTTCATTATTGGCATTTAATATACCTTCAATTGTGTAATCCTCATTTAGTGCTAAAGATATACTTCCTGCTGATAATATCTGCCCACTGTTATTAGCTACATTTTTACTGGCCTGAATAGATATAAGACTATTTGTACCATAAGCCAATATCGATCCTTTTTCATTGTTTTTAAAAATCCCAGAATCTGAGGTTAGCGTAATATTTCCACCAGCTTCAATTCGACCAGAATTTGAATTATCTACATTGCTGGCAATAAGATTACCTAAAGCATCAATTACTCCCAATTGATTATTAAAACCTTGAGAAATTATTGTAACATTATTTCCAACTACATTTCCGCTTTCATTAGTAAAGCTATTTGCATTAATTATATTATCCCCCTTGTTTGTTACAACAAGACCAGATTTATTATTAAAAATATTGGTACTAATATCTGAAGAATTACCTCCAAATATAAGTCCATTTTCATTATCTATATTTGCACTAGACTTAATTATTAATTTATCAAAGCTTTTGATTTGACCTTGATTATTTGATAATGTATCACTTTCAATGTTAATTATATTTTCCGCCTCAAATATTCCTTTGTTGTTAATATTTTTAGCAGTGATTTTTAAAACGTCTTTACTATATAGGTAACTGGCTACATTTGATCCAATATCTTCCTCTGAATATAAATCTATTAAATTATTACTTTTAATAACATTATCACTTAAATCTAAGGACTTATTGCTTTTCAATACAACCTGATTTAAACCAGTGATTTTAGCATTATTAGTAACTACTTCAGAAGCATTAATTTTAGCATTATTCCCTGCTTCTACTAAACTGTCATTTGCAAGTTCAATTTTTCCTTTGTTTGCATTTAAATTTACATTTGCCGTTCTTGAATATGAATGATTATTTTGCTTTATGTCTCCATTATTTGATTGAACAGTAACATCTTTGTTTGCAAAGGCGCTTTTAAACTCAATTCTACCATCAGCAGTTACAGTCAAACTATCTTGTTTTGCAACCAAATCTGCTTTTGTATTAACTCCAACACCATTTTCTGTTGATTTAAAGATAATTCTATTAGCAAATACACCTCCAAGAGCTGTGGAATCAATGGCGATTACCGGCTTATTTTCATCATCAGATTCTTTTGATGTTACTTCTCCAGTTTGGTAGTTGTAAAAATCATTACCTGTTTTTACATTAAGATTCTTGGCATGAATTTCGGCATTTATTTTTGTTGTTCTGGTTACAATATCAAAGTGATCTAAGTTAGAGGCATTTAAACCCTGACCCTCAATTAATATTTGTCCCTTTTGATCAATATTTGCACCAACAAAATTAGAGCCATCAAACTTACTTCTCCCAGTTGCAAGAGTAACTCTTGGGGTATTGATAAATCCACATCCATTACAGGTAATTCCGTTAGGATTCATCAAAAGATAGTCTGCATTTCTACCAAAAATTTCAGTAGGGCCAAATAATTTTGATGTTCTATTTGAAGTAACCTCATTTAAAATTACATTAGCCTCTCTTCCATTAGTAAAATTTGGATTACCATATAATGCACCAGCAAGATTAGAAACTCCTATGTTAGCACTATTATTCATTACCGCGCCTTCTCGGCCCACATTAAAATCTCCAAAACGATTATGCGATAATCCAGAGCCGTTCGGTGATGCTATATTTACAATTGGGATATTATTTTGCGACCTATCAAGACCAGTGTTCGTCGTACCATCAACGGTTATATTTCCTGCAGAAGTGCTGACGGATGAATTCATCATTGAAGTTGTGGCAGCAGCAAAAGCAGCCTGCTCAAATACCAAAGTAAATGATACTGTACAGGCTATAATTTTTCTAAAAAATAGTTTTGTGTTTTTTGAATTTTTAAAAAACATCTTCTGTTTGCATTTACCTAAAGGGTTAGTGATTATGACCTTTAATTTTCTAATAAAAACAAACACAATTCCAATTTATTATTGACTAGAATTTGTATCTAAAAGAAATTTCAATCTCATCTCTGTCTCTATCGCTTGATGTTACAACAGTTCCAGTTGAATCAGTATTATGAACATCTTCGACAGTAATATAATTATAAGCAACTGATACTAAGGCCTTATCAGGAACTATTGAATAATTTAATCTAGTTCCAAGATTTATTTCATCTCTACCTTGGATTTTATTAGTTTTGTCTATTTTATAAGAACCTCTTAATAATTGAGATAGTGATGCATTAAGAGATAGGTTTTGGTTAAATTTATATTGCCCAGTAATTCCAAATTCAGTATCAATAGATGAGTCAATTTTTTCAACAGCATGATCAAACATTAACTCAGTTTTTGCGTCATCTAAATATCTGACGGATGCATCTACCTTAAATGAAACTTTATCAAATAACATACCATAAGAACCAGCTATTTCATACTCACTTCTACCGCTTGCAACATTTCCTCCTTTCGAAGAATCTCCTGTTTTGCTATTAATTATATTTGGTGCATAAGAAAGCTCAAGATCAGAAAAGAATCCATTATTATCATTGTCAGCAAATCTATATCCTACTGATAATTCTGGATTAGAAACACCATTATTAACAGTTTCTGTGAATTGGCCAGTTGTGCTGCTTATATCTTTTTGATTAGAATCAATATAAGATATTTCTAAATTTGTGTATAATTTGTCCGTAATACCAAAAGATACTCTTTCTTTTAAAGTTTGTATTCTTAGTTCCTGTTTGTCATTTACTCCATCTTTGTAAGTAGCATCAGAATAATTATACGATGTTTCACTTATAATTTCCTTTGATTTTGGGATAAAGAATATACTATCAAGACTATTACTTGCATTAGCATTTGATACAAAAAGAACAGCTGCTGGAATAAGAAATAAATACCTCATATTTTTATATTTTAAAGTTAATTAACAAAAAATAGCTCTTGATTTTATATTTTATTTTTTTAAAAAGCAATTTTTTCTAGAATTTCAAGCTCAAACTACTATAAATTTCACTTGATTCACCAATAAAAGCTGTTGTTTTGAGAGATTTAGCATAAGTAATATCAAAAGAAATATTATCTCCACTAAATTTAAAACCTGTTGCCATGCCGCTTAAATATGCTTTGCCCTCATTAAATCCAGATGTCTTTCCTCCTCTTTGGCGGGCAGTACCAATATCATAACCAATGAAAATTTGAGATTTTCTAATGGTGTTGTTGATGTTAAATTTTTCAGTAATGAATCCTGGTAAATAAAGGCCAAAATCATTTGATAAATAAGCACCGCTATCTCCAGCAGCAGACTTATCTTTATATCCTCTGACTGAATATTGATCTCCAATAAATATTTGTTCGGAAGAAAATAGTGAATGAGGGGAATATTGAGCTTCAAGAGAGCTCATTAGATAAAATTTGAGTCTTTTTATTGGTAAATTTTTGTAATATCTACCAGAAAACTTATATTTTGTAAATTGAGCTCTAGGTGTTAATCCATCTATTCCAGCTTCATCCTTCTTTGCATCAAAAATCGAAAGACCTCTTATATAAGATAATACATAGCTAAAATACCCATATTTACTACTATTTATGGTATGTTCAAAAGCAGGTCTAATTATTGATAGTTTTCTTGAGCCAGTTGGCACTCTTGATCCCTGTAAGAAACTAGCTATATCATATAAATCCAGTTTTGTCATAAGAGAAAATTCATTAACTTGTCCTCTGTAAATTTTTCTTTTTATATGAAATGTTCTGCTCTTATTAAAACCACTACTTTTAATACTGTTGTTAGTTGAGGTAATTGTACTTAAATATCTTGATTCACTATAAGAAACTCCAGACTCCCAATATCCAAAAGGAACCGTAATTCCAAAAAATTTACTCCTTGAGTATTTTTCTTCATCATTATGTTCATTATCCTTTGTATAGCTAGCATATATACTCTCATTTAGACCTAGGATATTATTCTGGGTTATACTAGTTCTTCTTCTTTTTTCACCAGTTGGCTCTTGTCCTGAATTATTATATCCAAAACCAATAGAGGGTGTTTTTTTAATCTTACCTTTGATTATCACAATAGAAAATCCCTCTTGACTACCAGGCAATATATCCATAACAACATTATTTCCATCCAATCTATTCAATTGTGACAAGCCTTGTTCGATATCTCTGATATTAAATATTTTTCCCTCTAGATTGCCAAAGGCTGTTAATTTCCTAGATTTATTGAATATCTCTAATTTGCTTTTAAGATTTTTATCAAAATTAATTTTTTCTAATTTTCCTTCAACTACATAAATTTTAAGAATTCCTGTTGATATATCTTGCGGATTAACAAAGGCTTTACTAGTTACATAGCCTTTATTTATATAAAAATTAGTAATTCTTCTAGTGATGTTATTTAGAAGTGTAGGCTCTATGCACTGACCAATAAAATCTTTGATAACTTTATTAATTTTTCTTTTTGAAAAAATCTCAGAATTTTCTATTACTACTTCCTTTAATTTAAAGCATTTGCCCGCAAATTTTTTATCAATTTTCTTTTCAGGCTTCTCTGTGAATTCTTCAGGCAATTTTATTTTAATATCTTCACTTTTTCTTTTCTCAAATATTTTTCTATTTCGCTCGAACTCTTCTATTTTTTGTCTTATTTGCTGATTTTGTTCTTGTTGCAGTATTATTTGATCATTGGTAGTTGCAAATGAAGTTTTGCAAGCAAGAATACCAATTAATGTGATTAAGTGTAGATTGAATAAAATTTGAATAGTTTTTTTTAATGTCTTTCTAGATTTCATTGTGACCTAAAAATTTTTTAACCACTTCCTTTTCATCAGTATCTTTTGAAAATAAATCTTTTTTTACAGAGAAAAAATGACAACAATTTCTCATATATTTTTTAGCATTCTTGATCATTTCCATAGATTCTTTTTTGCTGTTATTATGAGGAATGTTTAGTAAATACTCGATAGACCAGAAATAATTTTTACCTTTAAATATCATCATGGTAGAAAAGGCTTTTTGCCCCGGTAGACAAATTTGCTTTATGTTTGGCTTGCACGGCTTTTCATAAGAGACTGTTATCGTATCAAACTTTCCTAAAGCTAAATCCTTTGCAACCAACCTTTTATAAGGTTTAAAATTTTTCACTATATAATTATCTCTTCTAGAAAAATAATAATTTAAGTCATCTTTTTTGATATTAAATTTAAAATCTTTGGCAATAATTAACATCCTATCCCAACTTAAACGAGAATATGTTGGCTCATAAACAAACTCATCAACAATCGAATCTTTACTTCTTCTAGAATAGCTATTTTGAATAAAATCTTCAGGAATCTGGATCGCTATGTAATAGTTATTTATTTCATCATCATCTATTTTTATTACTTCATGCCTTAGATTATTTTTAAACTCTCCATTGTTAAATGAAACAAGATTGCCTTCCGTAAAATTAGGACTACAAGCTCCGATAAGCAAAATTATTGGCAAGAAAATAATGTGGAATAAATACCTATTTTTAATCATTTTAATTTCTTTCTAATTTTATTTTATGTTTCATTAAACGTCTTAAAATACATTTTAAAGACCCCTGCAAATTACACCCATTTTCCAACCTAAGTCCATTTTTATTTTAAAAAAAATGAATTTCTTAATTTTCTTCTAATTTTTAGTCCAAAATACCTCATATTTTGGTTATTTTTGTGGTATTTTT
>JALQXY010000100.1 GCA_023262945.1 Rickettsiales bacterium
ATATCCTAAATCTCTAACGCGGGGCTCAACCAAGTTGAACACCTTCTCTTCTATCATAACTCTTCAATTGTAAAAGTAGGGAATTAGAGCTTTTATACATTAGATTTGCCTTTTATGCAACAAAACTTTAATCTAAAAGCCTTAAGTCCTATAGGTATAGGACTTGCATTTTTTACAATTTTTATCTTAAAAATACTTTGTCATATTGTTCATTTTTAGATGGGAATTGGTATAACCTCTCCATAACGTAAAAATATTAATTCATTATTAACTATTTTTACAACGGTTGAAGCTATTTTTGAAGCACACGCGCCATTGCAAATTAAAAGATCTAATTTTGAATTTGCAAAATATTTTTCAACTTCAAAATCATAATTTGCGGCTTTTGTGCCTGAAATATTGGCGCTAGTCACAGCCATTACGCCATCAAAATCAAGCATTAATTTTTGCACAAAATCGTTGCTACTAATTCTAAATCCTAAAAATTCATCATGCATATTAAGATTTTCTGCTAATTTAATCTCAGATGATTTATTTTTTTTAAGAACCATGGTTAATGATCCGGGTAGATATTTTTGAGCAATGTTTTTAGCTAAATCGTCAAATATGAGTAAGTCATATGCCACATCTAAATCTTTTACAAAAATTGCTATTGGTTTGTCATGAGATCTATTTTTTAGGCTATATAATTCATCAACTGCGTTTTTATTACTAGCATCACATGCTAGGCCGTAAACAGTTTCAGTTGCAAATGATATAATTTTGCCTTTTTTTAAATATTGGCAAGCTATTTTTATACAATCTTGTTGATTGATATCTATCTTTTTCATAAATTAATTAACAGCAAATTTTTGACATGGGCTAAAAGTTTGACGATGAATTGGACTGATGCCGTGATTATTGATGGCGGCAATGTGATTTGCCGTTGGATAGCCCATATGCTTGGCAAAATCATATTGAGGATATTGAATGTGATAATTTTTCATTATATTATCCCTTACTTCTTTAGCAATAATAGAAGCTGTGGCAATCGAGATGGATTTTTGATCGCCTTTTATTATAGGTAAAATATTAATAATATCATCTTTTGGCGCAAAAGGTAAGAAATTGCCATCAACCAAAATTATATTAGGTCTAATTTGATATTTTGTCAATAAGTCATCATAAGATTTTAGCATAGCTAGTTTAGTAGCTTGTAAAATATTTATCTTATCAATTATTTTTTCGTCAACTATTCCTATACCAAATTTAATTGAGTTTTTGATATCGATAAATAATTCTTGCCTTTTTTTTTGGCTAATTTTTTTTGAATCATCAATCCCCAAGGGATATTGATTGTTTTCAATTAAAGCGCAAGCGGCAACAACGGGGCCAGCAATAGGACCTCTTCCAGCTTCATCGATACCAATAACAATTTTATTGCTGTAAGAATTTTCTATTTCTAAAGTGGTCATAAATTTTTTAATTAACTTGATTTTGATAAAAATAAAATTATAAAATACTTCTATATTTATATTTTAAATATATATTACTAAATTAAAACAATCTCAAAATTAATCTTAAACTTTATATTTTATGAGAAGCAAAATTATCAAAAATCCATTACGCAACAATTATATTATTTTGTTAGTAATAGTGGCTATTTTAGCAACTGTATTTTTTGTTAATTATGAAGATATAAACAAAAAAAGTGAAAACTCTTCAAATCCAGAGATTGAAAAAATAATAGCGGATTGGATCTCTAATAATCCAGAAGCGATAATTGAATCAATTCAAAATATGCAGCGCAAAGCTGCCGAAGAGCAGATAAAAAACGCACAAAAAAATATTTCTCTTAAAAAGAAAGAGCTTTATGAAGATAAAGATAGTCCTAAAAACTATGCTGAAAATTACGATGTTACAATAGTAGAATTTTTTGATTATTCATGCGGTTATTGCAAAAGAGCTGCTGCAACCATTGAAAAATTAACAAAAGAAGATAACAAAATAAGAATAATACATAAGCATTTTCCTATCTTGGGTCAGTCATCTAACGAGATGGCTCAGGTTGCTTTAGCTGTTAATATTGCTCAGCCAAAATATTATTTAAAATTTCATCAAGAATTAATGAATTCACAAGAGCGTGGCAAAAAAGCTGCTCTTGATGCAGCTAAAAAAGCTGGAGCCAATATAGCTAAAATTGAGGCAGTTCTTGAAGATAAGAAAAATGATATACAATCAATGATATCTAAAAATATACAGCTTGGATCTTCAATAGGTGTTAGTGGAACTCCTGGTTTCGTTATAGGAGAAGAGTTAATACCTGGTGCTGTTGATATTGAATCTTTCAGAGAAAAAATTAAAAATCTAAGAAAATAGATTAATTTTGATATTATTTATAAATATTTAAAAATATAAATCCCTATTCTTCGCAAATTAATGTTTGCCAAATCAATCAAGAGTTGCTTTGGCATTGTTTTTTTTAGTTTTTTCATAATTTAGAAAAACTAAACCATTTTCTAATCTTATTTTTTGCATTATTTCCAATTCTGCTAGATTGGATTTTACTTCTTTAGCTGACTTCCCTGATCTTTCAATTAGTAAATCAATTTCTATACCAGTAAAATCAACTAGTGATAATAATTTGTTATCGTTAATTGCTATATTATCTGAAATTTCGTCATTATTATCATCCAAATTAGAAAAATTCAAATCTTGCAATTCATCTATTTCAAAAAAGTTAATTTCTTCTAAAATGTCATTAATGTCTTGAGTTATCTTTGCTCCATCTTTTATTAATTTATTGCAACCCAAAGATCTATGATCGTAAGGAGCGCCAGGAGCGGCAAAAACTTGCCGACCTTGGTCATTAGCAAAATTGGCGGTGGCTAAGCTGCCAGATTTAAGGCCCGCTTCAATAACAAAAGTTCCTTGGGATAATCCAGAAATTATACGATTTCTTGCGATAAAATTTTTAGCAAGAGGGGAGGAGTTAAATGGTTGTTCACTTATTATCAAGCCTTTGTCATAGATTTCTTGATATGTTTTGATGTTTTCTTTGGGGTAGGTGCTGTCAATGCCGCCAGCAATTACTGCAATAGTGCCAGATTTTATTGTGGCATCATGAGCTGCTTTATCTATACCAAGAGCTAATCCGGAAACTATTTTGATATTATTTTGCCCAAGTTCATAAGCAATCTTTTTAGCAAATGCTATACCGTTATATGATGCGTTTCTTGATCCAACGATAGCTATGGTATTTTTGTTTTTAAGTAGATTTAAGTTACCTTTGACTGTTATAATTGGGGGTGGATTGGGTATTTCTTTTAATAGCTCGGGATATTCATCATCAAAGAATGAAATAATTTTTGCTCCAAATTTATGAGTATTATTTAGTTCTTGTTCGATGGCTTGAAGTGATGCGATCTCGATATTTTGATGAAAGTTTTTATTTTTTGACTTAATGATTTCTTTTAAGGCGCAAGAAGGATTTTTGTATATTTCAAGAAGATGAAAAAAATTGATAGAACCAATATTTTTGCTGCGAGCAAGGCGAATACAATCAAGTTTTTGTTGTGTGATAGTCATATATGGTTTATTTTTAGATGGGAATTGGTATTATTTCAAAAATATTTGTTGTAATCTTATTTAAATATGAGGTTTGGTATTAATTTTATTGTTTAATTCTGTATCCTTTTTTTATCAAGGAAAATAAAACACAGCCCAAAATTAGGTTTATTGTTAAAATAAATAGCATGCCTTTTTGCAAATTGCCGTCATGATAACCAGTGATAGAATAGCGAAAACCATCAATCATATAAAAAAACGGATTATAACTTGAAATATTATACCAAAATTGAGGTAGTGATTTGGTAGAATAGAAAGTTCCTGATAAAAAGGTGAGGGGTGTAATTACATAGCTGGTCATGGCCGACATTTGGTCAAAAGTTTCGGATATTACGCCGCATAATACACCTAAAAGGGCTAAGAACATGCAGGCAAAAAATAAATAAAATATCAAATAATAAAAATTAAAAATTGGTATTTTTATAAAAATTGAAATAGCAATAAAAGATGCAATGGCTACGCATATTCCGCGCAGAATTGCACCAAAAGTGAAGGCCAATAAAAGACCTAATGAGCCAATTGGTGGCATTAGATAATCGGTAAAATATCCTAATACTTTACTCATCACAAAAGATGATGAGGAATTGGCAAAAGAGTTTTGCATAGCTGCCATCATAATCAATCCTGAAGCCATAAAAATTGAAAATGGCACATCTTCGATAGTCTTAATTCTATCGCCAACTGAAAGTGAAAATACAGCTAAAAATAAAATTATGTTAACAATTGGTGAAAGAATTGTTTGATGATAGACTTTTAAAAATCGCCAAATTTCTTTTTTAAATAGAGTCCACGCCCCTAGGTAATTAATCATTTAATTTGTGTTATTCAATTTTAAAACAATGTTTTTCAAGTTAAAATGTTTAGTTTTAACCCAAATTCATCAATAGAAAATTAATTTATGACATCATCAGCTTATCTAATAACAATTCCCACTTAAAAAACATATAATACTATTTCTATAAATTAAATACCCAATTACTTCATATTTATTATTTTTATTTTTTGATTTAAAAACTTGAGGTA
>JALQXY010000032.1 GCA_023262945.1 Rickettsiales bacterium
AGGGCTTAAGGCTTTTTGCAATCTTTAACCAAAAAGATAAAGTCATATTGTTTAGTTTTCATATGTTTTTTAGGTGGGAATTGGTATAAATACCGAAGTTCATCTTTAAAATGGATTGGGTTAAAATTTAAACTGCTTTATTTCCGATTCTTCAAATCTAGCACCAAATTTCTGGATTATTTTGGCAGCTAATAAATTGCCAAATTGGGCGGCATTTGCTGTATTTTCTTTATTTAGTATTTTGTATAGAAATCCAGCAGCAAAGGCATCTCCTGCACCTGTGCTATCGATTAAATTTAAAACATGTTGAGGTTTATAGCTAGATAAATTGCCATTTTCAATCACGACGCAACCTTTCGCACCTAGTGTAATAGCGACAGTTAATTTATTAAATTTGTTAAAGAATTTTAGAGAATCTTCATTATTAAATTTTGTATTACCACAAAGCTCTAAGAATTCTGCTTCATTAGCAAATAAAATATCAATTTCATTTAATAGTTCTAAAAAATCTTGTTTGTGACGTTTAACGCAAAATATATCAGAAGCAGTAAAGGCTATTTTTATTTTTTTATTTTTAGCGATTTGAATAGATTTTTTTAAAGCATCAATAGTTTGGGGCTTATCCCATAGATAACCTTCGAGATATAATATTTGAGTATTGTGAAAGTATTCCTCATCTATATCTTCATTTTTAATTTCAGAAGCGCAGCCAAGATAAGTGCACATGGTTCTTTGAGCATCTGGAGTTACTAAAATAAATGATTTGGCAGTATTCTGATTGTGATATTTGTTGCTTAAAAAATTAACATTATTTTTTTTTATTTTGTTAATAAATTCTTTTCCAAATTCATCATTACAAACTTTACCAATAAATCCTGAATCAATACCAAGCTGAGCAATTGTAGAGATGGTGTTGGCAGCAGATCCTCCGCTATCTATTTTAGTAATTTTAATTTGCGTTAAATCGTTAGCCGTTTCTTCATCAATAAGAGACATTGATCCTTTTGTTAATTTTTTTTTAACTAAAAATTTATCGTCAATTTGAGATAATATATCAACAATGGCATTACCAATGGCAATTATTTTCATGATTTGTTATTTTTTGTTGTTGAATAAATTTATATTAAAAAACTTTTTCTTACCAATTTGAAGATTAAATTGAATAGGAGATTCAAATTTATAATTAATATCAGAAATTGTATTGTCGTTAATTTTTACCGCATTGCCTTGGATAAGGTTTTTAGATTGTGATAAAGATTGAGAAGCTCCACATATTTTAATAATTTCGCTTAATTTTTTACCATCTTCAAGATCGATATTTTTTTGTTCGATGTTAGAAATATTGTTGTTGATAAATATTTCTTGAGCTTTTTTTAAAACTTGATCAGCTTTTTCTTGTCCATGGCATATTTTTGTTGCTTCAAATGCTAGAATCTCTTTAGCTTTATTAATTTCTTGATCTTTTAATTTTTCTAAATCATTTATTTTTGAAATATTAAGATCGGTAAATAATCTTAAGAATTTTCCAACATCTTTATCATCGATATTTCTAAAATATTGAAAATAATCATATGGCTCTAGTAGCTTTTCATCAAGCCAAATAGCGCCGTCGACAGTTTTACCCATTTTATTGCCCGATGCTGTAGTTAGAAGTGGAGATGTAAGACCAAAAACTTCTTTTGATTTATTTTCATCGCTAGCAAAAGTTATTTTTCGTGTAAGTTCTACGCCATTAACAATATTTCCCCATTGATCAGAGCCACCAATTTGCAAAATACAATTATGAGTTTGGCTTAATTTATAAAAATCATAAGCTTGAAAAATCATATAATTAAATTCAAGAAATGATAAGTTTTGCTCCCTTTCCAGGCGAAGTTTTACTGAGTCAAAACTTAGCATGCGATTTATTGAGAAATGTCTACCAATGTCACGCAAAAAATTAATATAATTTAAGTCTTTCAGCCAATCATCATTGTTAACAATAATTGCTTTATTATAGGAGCTAAAATCAAGAAATTTTTCTAAGGTCTTTTTTATTTCTTTAAGATTTTGAGTTATTTTTTCATGAGTAAGAATTTGTCTTGTTTGATCTTTGCCAGAAGGATCGCCAATTTTTGTAGTGCCTCCTCCTAATAAAATAATTGGTTGATGACCATGCTTTTGTAATAACCTTAGAATCATTATTTGCAGTAAACTGCCAGCATGTAAAGAATTGGCTGTGCAATCAAAGCCAATATAGACAGATATTTTTTGTTTTGTTAAGATATTATCTAAAGTTTCGTTATTGGTGCAATTTGCGTAAAAACCTCTTTGATAAAACTCTTGCAAGAAGCTTGACTTGAAATTCATGTTTTTTATATAATTCTTTATATGTGTTTAAAAAATCTTTGCAAATAGATAAGTAAAGATCTTTTTAATTTTTAATATATTACAACTTGTTAAAAATGAATATTCAAGAAAAACAAAAATTAACTTCCGATTGGTTTTGTAATTTGCGTGATAAAATTTGTAACGAATTTGAAAATATCGAAAGAGAATATTTAAAAAGCAATGATTTGCCAATTAAGCCAGAGGTTAAGATTGCTAAATTTGAGCGCAAAAAATGGCAAAGAGATCATCAGGGTGGTGATGGAGGATTTGGTGAAATGTCTCTAATGAAAGGTAATGTTTTTGAAAAGGTCGGAGTTAATTTTTCTAAAGTTTACGGTGAATTTAGTGAAGAATTTTGTAAGCAAATTCCTGGTGCTAGCAAAGATAGAAGATTTTGGGCAAGTGGTATTTCTTTAGTTGCTCATATGAGATCTCCTTTAGTGCCAGCGGTGCATATGAATACACGCTTTATTTGCACAACCAAAAGTTGGTTTGGAGGCGGCGCTGATCTTAATCCAATTTATGAAAATGAACAAGATGTTAAAGATTTTCACCAAGTTTTTAAAAAAGTTTGCGATAAATATAGTGATGAATATTATCAAAAATATAAAAAATGGTGTGACGAGTATTTCTTTATTAAGCATCGTAATTGTCCTCGTGGTGCAGGAGGTATATTTTATGACTATCTAGATAATCAAAATTTTGACGATGATTTTTCTTTTACTAAAGATGTTGGATTGGGTTTTTTAGATATATTTCCAAAAATTGTGCGACGTAATATGTTTGAAAAATGGAATGATGAACAAAGAGAGTTTCAGTTTCATAAAAGGGGTCAATATGCCGAATTTAATTTGGTTTATGATCGTGGTACTAAATTTGGCTTAATGACAGGTGGCAATAGCGATGCTATATTGATGTCTTTACCGCCAATTGCTAAATGGTCTTGATTTTATAATCATTTCAATTTGAAAAACATTATTTTTGTGTATTAATCAATAGACTTCTTTCGTAACTGCCAAATTTTGGCAATTTCGTCATTATTAAAGTTTTTGAAATTCACGTACATCAGTGTACGTTAAAATTTCGGAAATTTTTAATGCCTATAAATTACTCAAGATTTGATTGTTTCGAAAGAAGTCTAATAACTAGTTGCTTTTTTAAGCATTAATTTGCGTTAATATTAATTATAATTAATTTTTCTTCTCTCGCTTATATTTTTTATGAGTTAAATTTATTAATTTTAATTTATTGTTATTTAATGGATAAAGATCGTTTTTTTAATAAAAAGAAATCACTAATCACGATTGAAGAAATAATTAGAATTACCAATTGCAAAGTTGATGATAATGTTGATTTACAAAAACAGGTTAATGATATAGCAACTTTGGAAAATGCTACCGAAAAACATTTATCATTTGTTAATTCGGGGCAATATTTGACTAAACTTTATAATTCTAATGCTGGATTTTGTTTTGGTCAGATTAAGTTTAAAGACAAAGTGCCTAAAAATATGATATTTTTAGAACATGATAATCCATATTTTGCTTATTCTTTGATAGCTAATTATTTCTATGAAGAGAAAAAACCCATTTTTAATAATAATCTAATTGATAAAACGGCTAGAATTGGCAATAATTGTCAAATAGCGCCAAATTCTTATATTGGTAAAAATGTTGAAATTGGTGATAATTGTATAATAAACCCCAATGTAACAATATTGGAAGGTTGCAAAATAGGCGATAATTGTATAATAAATTCAGGAGCTGTTTTGTCATTTCTATTAATGGGAGATAATTGTATCATTCACAATGGAGTTAAGATTGGTCAGGATGGATTTGGTTTTGCTTATGATAAGGGAGTTAATCACAAAATAATTCAAATTGGCATTGTTGAAATTGGTAACAATGTTGAAATAGGTGCTAACAGTTGCGTTGATCGAGGTGCTATAGAAAATACTATAATTAAAGATGGAGTAAAAATAGATAATTTAGTGCAAATAGCTCATAATGTAATAATTGATCAAGGTTCGGTTATGGCTGGATGCTCTGCTATTGCCGGAAGTACTAAAATAGGTAAATTTGTGCAAATTGGCGGAGGTGCTTCTGTTGGAGGTCATATTGAGATCGGTGATGGCGCTAAAATCGCTGGCATGAGCGGAGTTATGAGAAATGTTAAATCTTTAGAGGTTGTTGGGGGAATTCCTGCTATTCCAATTAGGTTGTGGCATAAAATAAATGCCAAATTAACAAAATAATCCTAAATTATACCTTTAATTGGTTTTTAATATAGGTGATTTTAACCATAAATAGCAGTAAAATCATTAATTAAGAAATTGATTATTAATCAATTCTTTTATTAAAAACTAAACAATCTGACTTTATCTTTTTGGCTAAAAATTG
>JALQXY010000041.1 GCA_023262945.1 Rickettsiales bacterium
TTATCTTTTTGGTTAAAAATTGCAAAAAGCCTTAAGCCCTATACCTATAGGACTTGCATTTTTTACAATTTTTATCTCAAAAATATTTTGTCATATTGTTTATTTTTGGATGGTATTTGGTATAATTCCAAGTTTATTAAATAATTTTTGATCTTTTTGTGATTCTGGATTTTTAGCTGTTAATAATTTTTCACCATAAAAAACTGAATTAGCCCCCGCCAAAAAACATAGAGCTTGAGTTTGCTCATTCATTTCTTCACGACCTGCCGATAGACGAATAGTTGATTTTGGCATCATTATTCTTGCAACCGCAATGGTTCTAATAAAATCAAATTGATCCAATTCTTTGACATTCTCAAGTGGAGTACCTTTGATTTTAACCAACATATTTATTGGCACCGATTCTGGATGCTTTGGCAAGTTAGCTAAAACTATCAACATTTTGGCACGATCCTGCAAAGATTCACCCATGCCTACTATTCCTCCTGAACATACATTTAAACCAGAATCACGAACATTTTTTAGGGTATCTAGACGATCTTGAAAGTTTCTTGTTGATATAATTTCTGAGTAAAATTCTTCAGATGAATCAATATTGTGATTATAATAATCAAGACCAGCTTCTTTAAGTTTTTCGCTTTGCTTTTTTGTTAGCATGCCTAATGTCATGCAAGTTTGTAAGCCAGTTTTTTGCACTTCTTTAATCACTTCACAAATCATATCAACATCACGATCATGAAGATTACGCCATGCAGCACCCATGCAAAATCTTGATGCACCACTTTCTTTAGCTTCATTCGCAGCTTTGAGAATTTTTTCTATAGCCATCAAAGATTCTTTTTCAAGACCAGTATTATAATGAGCCGATTGCGGGCAATATTTACAATTCTCTGGACAAGAGCCAGTTTTAATACTTAATAAAGTACTAATTTGAATTTTATTTGGATCATGATAATTGCGATGAATATCCGCTGCTTTAAAAATTAAATCATTAAAAGGCAATAAAAATAATTCCTCAACCTCTTGAATTTGCCAATCATGACGACAGTCAAAATTAAGATGATTATGTAAAACTTGATCAATATTTTGCTCAGTATTTTTCATTTTTTTCACTCCAAACAATATGAACTTTGAATAATTCTCCCATCTCATCCAAATTAATCAAGCGATTAATTGATTTTTGTAAATTTTCTTTATTAACGATATTGAGCTTCATAAGCTGCTCCACTCTAGTTAAGATACCAAGACTAAGTAGAAATTCTCTTTGCGTAACCAGAGAGCTTTGTAAATTATAAGATTTTGCAATTTTATCGAGCAAAAAAAAATCAACATGGGCAGTAATATCACATTTTTTATCTAAAGTTAATATATCAACAAAATTTATTTTCTGATGATTGCTAATCACCTGCAAACTATTAGCAAATTCTCTAGCAAAATATCCGTAGTCTATATTTATTACTATTCCATTATATTGATCTAATGCCTTAAATAATTGAATCGCAAAATTACAAGAAGACTCACTAAATTCAAATAATGATGAAATTGGCGCCTTTTGCGAAACTTCTAAACCTATATTATTTTCTATAAAATTATGTATCTTTGGATCAAAATTTGCCAATCTAAAAGCAATATTATTATCATCAATATCTATCAATCTCTGGCACCAGCCAATATCAGTTTTAACATATTGATCAATAGCAAAGCAATCGAAAAATTCATTCGAAAGAAACAATATTTCAGAATTATTATCCTTATATTGCAAAAATTCTTGCAGGGTTTGACACCAAGTAATATCAAATTTTTTTAGCTTACTTTGTTGTTCCTGCTTTAGAATTTCATTTATTTCTATGATAAAGAATTTTGTTTTTTGTAAGAAATTTTGCGCTAAATCAATATTTTTTGCCGCTAATTTGTGAATTGTACTTAATATATCATTAAACAAACTACCCTTTCCTGCCCCAGCCTCTACAAAAGCTATTTTATTTTTATCAGAAGTAATTTGAATAATATAAAGAGCGATTAACTCACCAAAAATTGAACTAATCTCTGGAGCGGTTATAAAATCAGCATTATTGCCGATAGGATTGCTTTTTCTATAGTAACCAGATGTTTGATTAAAAAGATAATCATTGATAAAATTTGATAAAATTTGTGATTTCACAAATAATGCAATTTATTGTTGTATAAAATTTTTTAATATTTGCAAACCGCAAGGACCGCTTTTTTCAGGATGAAATTGGATACCAAAAATATTATCACGATTAATAATTGCTGGAATTTTTATACCATAATCAACTTCAGCAATCACATTATTTTTATTCTTAGCGGCAAAATAATAGGAATTAGCAAAATAAAAATGATCGTTATTTTTAATATTATTAAGTAACGGTATATTGTTATTAATTTTAATATTATTCCAACCCATATGTGGAATTTTTAAATTATTAGATGGAATTGGAAAAACTTCACCATCAATCAAATCAAGACCATTAAAAAAACCATTTTCCAAGCCAATACTTGCCAATACTTGCATACCGACACAGATACCTAAAAAAGATTTTTTATTAATTAAAACTTGTTTTTTTATTTCATCAATGAGGCCATTTATCTTATTAAGGCCAAACATGCAATCAGCAAACGCGCCAACTCCAGGCAAAATTAATAAGTCGCTAGATCTAATATCAATTATATTATGAGAAATTAATATTTTATTATTATTTTTAATAGAAGTAAGGGCATTAAAAACAGAAGCGACATTTCCCGAGTCATAATCAATGATAACTATCTTTTTCATATTATAAATTTAAGAAGAATTTATAAATCACGATTTTTATAATTTATTTTTTTAAAAAAATTAATTATTTTATTAGTTAAATTACAATCCGATCTTGACTCAAGAAAGTTAGAAGAAAAACTTTCTTCGCTTTTAAAATAGCTATTCTTGTATTGATCTTTTAATACAAATAATAATTCTTCTTTATTGTCAGCTTTTACTAAATTTAGAAATTTATAATTATTAAGTTGCAACTTTAGACCATACCAATAATTAGCATTCAAAGCTACAATAAAAGAAAAGAAAATCTGAACCAGAAATTTATTAGCTTCTATAAAAAAAGGTGATGAAGCTATTATATAACAAAAAGCAGTAATAAATAACGCTTCACGCCACATTTTATGATAAAAAAACCACAATGGACCAAAAATAAATGCCAAAAAAGAAAATCCATCTTTAAGTAACAGCCAATCATCTATTTTGCCATTTTTGTCTTTCTTAATGTAGGAATTATAGATTTTCATGAATTAAGATTCATTTTGATTAGAATCGATACAAAGCGATACTAACTAAATTTGTTGCAATCGATTAACTTTTCACTTCTTTTTATCAATCCTTACTCAAGAAGATAATTGCAAAATTGATTTACAATTAAAATAAAAATAATCTTAACAATTCAAAAATAAATAAATGTCGCTTATATTTATATTGAAAATTATATTAATCAAAGATTTGTCTTGAGTAAATTGAGTAAATATAAATACTGGAAACGATAAAGGAGATATTTGACTCTATCAAGAAATTATCAATAAACTGAGATTATTTAGATTAAAATTTAGTGTAATAGTTATAAATACCAATTCCCATCTAAAAATATTACTTTTAACTACTTAGTATCTAAAGATTTTTTCACTCTATCTATAATTTGATTAAAGATTTCAGGCTGCTGAACTGCTAAATCAGATAAAACTTTGCGATCAATGTCAATTTTAGCTAATTTTAGGCCAGCTATAAATCTTGAATAAATTAACCCTTGTTCACGAACTGCAGCGTTGATTCTTTGAATCCACAATTTACGAAAATCTCTTTTTCTATTTTTGCGATCACGATAAGCGTATTGCAAAGCTTTTTCAACACGCTGTACAGCAATGCGAAAACAATTTTTGGCACGGCCTCGATAGCCTTTTGCCATTTTTAGAATTTTTTTGTGACGCGCTTTTTTTACAACAGCTTTTCTAACTCTACTCATATTTAAAACTCAAAAAATTAATTTAATTAGTTACTATAAGGCATTCTAAATCTAAGGATATTCTCAGCAAAACTTTTTTCCATAACTGAACTCTTGCGTAAATTTCTAATACGCTTTTGACTTTTACGGCCAAGATTGTGACGCTTACCAGCTTGCTTAAATTTGATTTTACCACTAGCAGTAACTTTAAATCTCTTTTTTGCACTACTATTTGTTTTTATTTTAGGCATAACTACAGATAAACTAACAAAATATAGGTAAGTGGCAAACGCCTCTTTTTTTAAACCCATAAATTCATATACTATATACCATGATCAATTTAATATCAAAAAAAAGAAATATGTAAATTAATAATCAAAAGTATAAAGAGTGGTGGGATTGGTAGGGATCGAACCTACGACCAAGACGTTATGAGCATCCTGCTCTAACCGCTGAGCTACAATCCCAAGGTAAGAAAAAATTTTAAAACAGCTATTTGACTTTTGCAAGAAAAGATTTATCTATATTTTATCAATTACTTAAGATGAATTATTGCATTATAAAAAGTTATCCATACTTTATGATATTTTAATCATTTATTAATGATATTTTAATCATTTATTACAAATAAATTGATAAAATCGCTAACAAATAAAAGCGATTTAATATTTAGGATGGGTGGCCGAGTGGTTTAAGGCAGCAGTCTTGAAAACTGCCGTGCGTTCACGCGTACCGTGAGTTCGAATCTCACCCCATCCGCCATTTCTAGAAATTATTAAAATCCCACAAAATCCACTCCAGCCTTTCAAATCAAAACTTTTAGCAGTTTTTTAATCCGATAAAGTCCTAAGAAATCTATTGACATACAAATCTTTTTTGGGGTAAAAATTGGGGTAAATTTCTAACTAAAAAAGTTATTACCCCCAAAATGCCTTTAACTGATATTGTTGCCAAGAACGCTAAAGCTAAAGATAAGCAATATAAAATTTTTGATGAAAAAGGCTTATTTTTACTTATTAAGTCAAGCGGTGGTAAATATTGGCAAATGAAATATCGCTTTGCTGGTAAAGAAAAATTACTCTCTTTTGGCACTTATCCCGAAATATCTTTAAAAGAAGCTAGAGACAAAAGAGATTTGGCTCGCAAGCAAATTAAAGATAATATAGACCCTTCTCAAGAAAAGAAATTAGCCAAACTAACGCAAGCCATAAATGCTGAAAATTCTTTTGAATCAATAGCTAGAGAGTGGCATTTAAAACAAGCAGAAATTTGGACAGAAAGATATTCTAATTCAGTTTTACGAAATCTTGAAAAAGATATTTTGCCAATTATTGGTTTTCGCCCTATTAATCAAATAAGTCCGCCAGAATTATTGGTTGCTTTACGCAAAATTGAAGAGCGAGACGCCCTTGATATTGCCAAAAAAATGCGTCAATCTTGTGGTCAAATTTTTAGATATGCCATAGCTACTGGCAAGGCTCAAAGAGATATAACCGCAGATTTACAAGGTGCTTTAAAGGTTAGAAAAAGAAAACATTTTAATAAATTTGAAGCAAAAGACCTGCCAGAATTTTTGCAAAAACTAGCCGTTTATGATAGCCAATTTAAAGGCGATTATCAAACTAAACTCGGCTTACAACTAACTCTTTTAACTTTTGTTAGAACCACAGAGCTAAGAGGTGCTAAATGGGACGAGATTGATTTTGACAAAAAAGAATGGCACATACCACCCCAAAGAATGAAAATGCGAGTTAAACATATCGTCCCACTATCAAGCCAAGCATTTTCAATATTTGAAGATTTAAAAAAAATTAATGGCAACCGAGAGTTTGTTTTTCCCAATCGTCAAAATCCGAACAAATTTATTAGCGAAAACACCCTGCTTTACGCCATGTATCGCCTTGGCTATCATGGACAAGCCACAGTTCATGGTTTTAGATCAACCGCTTCAACAATTTTAAACGAGCATAACTTCCGCCCCGATATTATCGAAAGGCAATTATCGCATGGCGAACGCAACAAGGTAAGAGCTAGCTACAACCACGCCCAATATTTAGAAGAAAGGCATAAAATGATGCAATGGTGGGGTGATTATTTAGATAAAGTTGGGGGTAAATAATGGGGGTAAAAGAAAAAAGTTCTATAAGTGAAAAACCAGTTTTATTTTCCGATTATTTTAATATTGAAAAAGAAAAGCTAGAAAAGCTTGGAGTTTTTAACCCCATTCTAAATCTTGACACCAAATTATTTGTTGAACCTCTACTCTTAAAATCAAGCAAAAACAATATCATCAAGCAATCTTACCAAACATTTATTAAATATTTTGAAGATTTGATGATTTTGATAAAACTTTCAAAATCATTTTCAAATAATGATATTCATTGGCGAGAAGCAATAAGACGAGTTAAATTTCCTGAATATAAGTCAACTTGCATTGGTTATGGCTCAAATTCAACAAGCGGTAGCGGTTCTGGCAGAGATTTAAACGAAAAAATTCTAAAAAACGCCAAAGACATAATTGAGTCAGGTAGCGAATATCCGCAAATGTTTACAATATTACCATTTCTTGAAGAGGGCATTGGTGGTGATATTATCAGCGATATGACTCAAACAATCATCAATGATGATATTTGCCGCTATACTAAAGAAATTATGGATGATATAGGCTTAAAAGGTGATTTTGAATATAAAACAGAGCAAGGAATAAAATATAATTTTCTATATAATCCATTTTCAAAATGTGAGATAAAATTTTTGCCATTAGATATTTTAACCAATTTGCCAATGGCAGATAATTTTGATAATTGGATTGTTGAAATAGCTCAATTAAATCATCATATCAGAAAGCAAGTTAATCAAATTATTGGCGAAGCGTGGCTTGAAAAGAATAAATCAGATAAAAAAGACGATATTAAAAATATTTTAAGAACCGATAAAAAGTTTTTTCTTGAGATAGTTAAAATTATTACCACAGAAAATTTTGATCATTACGACTTAAAAGAAGATAAACAAGGAATTTATCGCTGGCTAGAAGATGCAAAAAGAATCACAAAAGAAAATCATATCAAAATAACTAACCCCCTGCCAAATGATCAAGAATCGCTTAAAAATGCCGTTTTATCAATAATATCAGACTTTAAATATCTTATTGAAAATGATGAGATTTGGAGAATTTTTGCAACAAAAAGAAATGGTAAAAAATATTTTGTTAACGAGCTTTATTCGCAAATGTTTTTTTATTCATCTTGTCAGATGTGGCTGGATGGTCAAAATAGCAATATTACACTTCTTAAAGAATTTTCATCAGTTGATGATCAGATATATTTAACATTTTATTGTGGCAAAAAAAATAAAATTTTAGTGCAAATAAAGCACGCTAGCAATAATTCTTTAGCAAAAATTTATGATAGACAAATTGAAATCTCGAAAACAAATAAAATCCCTGCCTTTTATGTGGTAGTAAATTTTAAAGAAGATAATTCAAATCAATATGATTTAATCAAACAAAAAGAAGATTCAAATTGCAAAATCATTAAAATTGATGCTATAGAACCAAGCAAACAGATGGAATTTCAGCTCGAATCAAAAAATAATTTACCCGATTTCTTTATAGATTTTGAAAATATGCCAAGTGATCAGAGTCTATATTTCAAGGAAAAGCAAAAAGGTGGGCAAAATTCTTATCAAAATTACAAGCCACTAAAACAAAAAGTTGAAGAGCTATGCAAAAAAGAACTTAAAAATGGCAGATGCAGATCAGCATCAGATTTATGTGAGAATGTTTCTTATTTGATAGAAGAAGATTATCCAGAATTACTTGATGATTTTAACCCTTATAAAATTCATTCAGAAGATGGTGGAGGCTGGACAAAAGGCACATTTTATAATTGGTGCAATGACAACTATAAGAAGTTTAAATAACCGATATGATTATGAATAAAAATTTTGATTGGAAAGATTTTGAAGAAACTACTAAATCAGTTATTGATGTTATATGTGGTGATAAGGTGATTTTTGTTTGCGGTGGTAATAATTGCACTTTAAAGAGTCGGTATGGAGACAATCAGTTTGACGTGCTATACAAATGGAATTCTGCTATAAAAACTAGCTATATAGCTATTGAGTGCAAGTATTGGAATTCGCTGGTAGATAAAGATGAAATAAGAAATTTTAATGAAAAGTGCGAAGATTGCAAAATTGATACAAAAATTATTGTTTCAAAAATCGGTTTTACTAATAGGGCGATATTAGAGGCTAGCGGTAAAAATATTGAGTTGATAGAGCTAAGAAATTTTCAAGCAAAAGATTTTATAGATTGTTTTAAGGAAAGAATTTTAGAAATTAATTTAGATATGATAATTTATATTCCTAAAATTGAATGCAGTGTTAATATAGAGCCCCTAGAAGTAGTAAAAGGAGCCACTTCATCCCCAGACCAGAATCTCATTAAATTAGTTTATAATGATAAAAAGGAACTATTAACTGATCATATTCCATTTGGAAAAATTGACGGTAGAATTCTTAAAGATTTAGGATTTGAGATCGTTGACTCTATTTTTGAAAAAACCAAGAATATTTGCACTTATAGAAAAAAAATAAATTGCCATGCTATTGAGTATGAGGGAAGAATAACAAAAGTTAAAAATGTTAGCATTGATGTGAAAGAGATTGTTGATAAATCAAATGCAATAACCGACAATATTAACTTAGACATTAGAGAAGAAATAAAAAAAGCTGGCTATCTAGTAGCTAAAAAAATTGTTGAAAGGTCTAACTTCGTTTTAGATTTAGAGAATAAAAATATTATCGATCAAAACTGATAAAAATTCATCAAATAATTTCAAACCACTAGTGGTTTAAAACAATCACTAGTCACTTTGAATACTATTAAGATTCAGCTGGGTCTAATGGGGCTCAAATTTTGCAAATGGCAAGATTTGACTTATTAACTCAATTAGAATCTTAAAATGTTAGATCAAAAAACCAACCTCCCAGAAACTGGCTTTGTTCGCCTTCCAATAATTTTAAAACTATTTCCTATTGGCAGATCAACTTGGTGGCAAGGTGTAAAAGATGGCAAATATCCCAAACCTGTAAAATTAGGGGAAAGAACCACCGCTTGGCGTGTTGAAGATATAAAATCTTTAATAGAAAGCTATTCAAGCATTAAAAAAGATTAATTTACCTCAAACATGAAGAGAAAAATTAATCTTAACCACATCAAAGCAAATTATTCTTATTCAATAGCGGAAATTTGCGAACATTTTGGCAAGCATAAAAATACAGTAAATAACTGGAAAAAAGAAGGCTTAAAGCCAATTGACAATAAAAAACCTTATTTATTTCACGGCTCAGAGCTAAAAAGATTTTTAAAGCAAAAACAAGATGCACAAAAATCAAAATGCCAAGATGATGAGCTATTTTGCACAAAATGCCAAAAGCCACGAAAGCCTTTTGGTAAGCTGGTTGATATTTTTGTAACAGCAAAAAACAAGCTAAATTTGCAAGGTTTATGCGAGGTTTGTAATTGCAAAATGAATAAGGGTTTTAAACGCAAAAATTTGGCTTTAATCCAAAAAATCTTTGATGTTGGCAAGGTGCACAATTCACACTTAATAGAGGGTTTTGATAGTGCCACTAATTGTGATTTAAAATAAACTTAACCAACCATGACAAAATACAACGCAAAAAACGAAAGAATTAAGAAAGATTTTTACGAATTTTTACAAGAATCAAAAGGCAGAAATAGCAAAACTTTAGATCAAGTTAGAAATGCAATTTTTCGCTTTGAAAGCTACACAAAATTTAAAGATTTTTCAACTTTTAGAAAAGAGCAAGCAGTTGGTTTTAAAAAATATTTAGCCAAACAAAAAACCAAAAGAAATGGCGATGCCATGAGTAAATCAACTTTACTGCATATTTCAACCAACCTAAAGCAATTTTTTATTTGGCTTCGTGAGCAAAAAGGCTTTGAAAAAATTAAAATTACTGAAATTGAATATTTTAATCTTTTAGATAATGATATAAAAATTGCCAAAGCCAAAAGAATAAAGCATTTTCCTACAATTGAGCAAGTAAGAAAAGTTATTTTTAGCTTACCAAGCAAAACAGACATTGAAAAACATCATCAAGCCTTAATAGCTTTTACCATTTTAACAGGTGCAAGAGATTTGGCAATTGCTACTTTGAAAATTAAGCATGTAGATATCCATAGAAGGCTGGTTACGCAAGATCCAAAAGATGGAGTTAAAACCAAAAAAAGCAAATTGATTTACACCAAATTTTTTCCAATTGGCGATGATATAGAAAAAATTGTCATTGATTGGGTTAGGTTTTTAAAAGAAGAAAAATTATATAGCATCACCGACCCGCTTTTTCCAAGAATTAAGCTAGGCCATGATAAAAATTTTAGTTTTGAAGCGCAAGGTCTAGAGCCAATTCACTGGAAAACATCATCGCAAATTAGAAAGATATTTAAAAATTCTTTTGAACAGTTTGATTTACCTTATTTTAACCCTCATTCTTTTAGAGACACTTTAAATGAAATTGGCAAAAATAGCTGTAATATAGCACAATATAAGGCTTGGAGTCAAAATTTAGGGCATGAAAAAATGTCAACTAGCCTTGATAATTATGGCAATATTGACACCCACAGACAGCTTGAATTAATAGATAGCGTTAAAGAGTTAAACAAAAGCAATTGTTTTAATTACTAAACAATGGCTTTTTTACTAATAATTTGACGAATTGTTTTGATATATTCTTCAACCTCTTCAATCTCACCCAAAATATTGGCAATTTGTGAATCAGAAAAATTGCTCGGCACCTCTTTAAAATATCTCAAATCACTAGCCAAAGCATTGGCAGATTTACGAATTAGGTGGAAGCCGATTAATGACTCATTTTCAAGGTTTTTATTGGTCATAATTTTGTTTGGATATACAATTAGTATTATTCTAGATTAAAAATATCTTAGTAATTGCTTTTTACTGACAATAAAACATAATTTGGTGCCTTACTGGTATGAATATGTTATAGCCAGTTTTTTTACTTTTGTTAGTTACAAAAAATATTTTTAGATAAAAAATAGACTAATAGTATTAAAAAGTATTGTCAATACTTTTATTTTTAAATGAACAAATTATTTATGATCTGTAGTTTGCATGTAAAATTAGCCAGAACGGTGCTTGGATTAACTCAAGACCAACTTGCAGAGAAATCTTTTGTTTCACCGCAAACAATCAAAAAAATAGAGCTAACTAACCCAAATGAAGAACTAAAAAACAATAAAAGCACAATTATTGCTTTAATGAAATTTTTTGAAGATGAGGGAGTCGAATTTATTGATGATGATAATGAGGTCGGAGTAAAAATTGGAACAGAAGTAATAAAAGAAAAGTTTTAAATGCCCCGCTTTTTGTTAAGTTGTTTTATATTAGTTTCTTGATACTCAAAACTAATTATAAAGTATTTTACAGTGATTTAATCCATTTATTTAAGAGATCTACCATAAAAACAAATGAAGAATTTTGAAGATATATTTAAAAATGTTAGCTCATGGAACGAATGTAAAGAAAATATGGTGTTATTTGCAAATAATAATTATTCATTGGTCGGGAAAGAGCTATTTGAAAAGTTTGCAAAATACTATTTTTTATGTAACCCTAGTGTAAAAAACGATTATAAAAAAGTTTGGTTATATAATGAAATTCCTTATGAAATTAAAGAAAAGTTAAATTTACCAAATAAAGATTACGGTATAGATTTAATATTACAAAACAACCATTATGAATTTGTGGCTGTTCAATGTAAATTTAAATTGGATGAAAATAAAAAACTTTGCTGGACAAAAGATAAAATTGGCAATTTTTTTGGTTCAACCAACAAAGTTGATGGTTATATAGTTTTTTCAAATGCCTTCGACATAGATGAGGTTAGTCAAACTAGAAATCAACATTTTCAATTTATTAATATCACCGACCTTCTGGAAATCAAGACAGAAACATTTTTGGCAATATCTGATTTTCTCAATAATAGTAAGGTTAAAAATCAATTATTATCTCCAAAACCTCATCAAGAAACAGCAATACAAAATGCTGTTAATTACTACGCCAATAATAACATAGGAAAATTGATTTTACCTTGCGGGGCAGGAAAAACCCTCACTTCTCTATGGATCAAAGAAGCCCTAAATACAAATTCCACGCTAGTTATTTTGCCTTCATTATCACTTTTAAGACAATTTAAAAACGAGTGGAAAAGTCAATCAAAACAACAATTTGATTATCTTTGTGTGTGCTCCGATTCCGACATTGACAATGACGATGACACCATCAAAACAAAAACCTATCAAGTCGACATTAAAGTTTCTAGCAACCCAGAAGAAATAAGGCAATTCTTAGAAAGAGAAGCGCAAAAAATTATTTTTTCAACCTATCAATCACTTGACAAAGTCAGAGATTCAATTGCAAAAACCGATATATTTTTTGATTTTTCAATTTGTGATGAAGCTCATCGAACGGCGGGGATGAAAAATAAAGATACCAAAGAGAGTAATTACACATTGATTCACGACAACAGTCAGATCAATGTTAAAAACCGACTTTTTATGACCGCAACCCCAAGAGTTGCAAGCATCAATGCCAAAACCAGAGCTAAAGATGGCGATGTCTATCTTTACTGTATGGATGATGAGAATTTATTTGGTAAAGAAATTTATAGAATGTCTTTTGCTGATGCGATTGACGAAGGTATTTTGGTTGATTACAAAATTGTTGCCATTGGAATTTCCAAAGAAGAAATTAGCCAATATCTAAATAACAAAAGACTAGAATTACCCAATTATTCATTAGACGACATTGCTAATAACTATGCGGTTGAGTTTATTTTAGATGAATATTCTCTAAATCACGCAGTCACTTTTCACACAAGAGTAAAATATGCAGAGAGTTTTGAGAATATCCATAAAAAAATTACTAACGAAACCATCGCCTTTTCAATCAATGGTAAAAACTCATCAACAGAGCGAAGTTTAAAGCTAAATTCCTTCAAGAAAAATCCAAGAGCAGTTATTTCAAACGCCAAATGCCTCACTGAAGGAGTTGATATTCCAGCTATTGATGCAGTGTTTTTTTGTGATCCAAAAAATTCTAAAATAGATATAGTGCAAGCCGCAGGAAGGGCTTTAAGAAAAGCAGATGGTAAAAAAATTGGCTATATAATCATTCCAATATATCACTCACAAAAAACCAAAAAGGAAGACGTTATTGCTGGGTTAGCATTTAAAAGATTAATTGATGTTATTAAAGCAATGGCAGATCACGACGAAAGATTGCAAGATGAAATTGATGCTATTGCAAGTGGCAAAAGATTTTTAAAAAGCGATTCTAAAATTGACTATATTGAAAAGGGAGTTAGTAATGATGAAGCATCTAATATTAAAGAAAGTCCAATCAAACTTTTAAATTTTAATGAAGATTTAAAACAATATTATTTTTCCGAAATAATTGAAAAAGCTAGTGATGGATGGAATTTAAATTTTCAGAAATTTTGCAATTGGCTTAAAGAAAATAATGGCAGTTATCCAACAAAAGAGGAAAATCTAAATCTTTACGCTTGGACTATGGCCCAGAGACAGAGAACTCGTAAAAACATCAATAAATTAAGCCCAGAGAGAATTAATAAATTAAACGAAATCAATTTTATTTGGGATCAGCATGAACATTCTTGGAATGAAAAATATCAAAAACTCATTGAGTGGAAAAATATTAATCCAGATTCATTAAAATGGCCATCTCAAAGAAGCAAAGAACCGGTCGAGCACGAGTTAGCGGTTTGGTTTTTGAAACTTAGAAGTGATTATAAAAAAGGAATAATAGGAGAGGAAAGATTTAACAAATTGGTAGAAATTAATTTTCCATTTGATCCACATTTAGATAAATGGATGGTTATTTATGAACAATTGAAAGAATTTATAAATAAAAATGGCAGATTTCCAAGTCCAGCGCAAGATAAGAAGGGGGATAAGTTTTATATGTGGCTTAGGGGCCAAATTGATAAATTTTCTAAATTATCAAAAAATCAGCAAAAATTATTAGAAGAAATAAATTATCAAGATTTCGAAAGTCAATTTAACAGTTGGGGGAAAAATTATGATAAGTTGGCAGAATTTATTCAAAATAATCAAAGATTACCGAGACCTGATCATAAAAAAGGAGAAATCAATCTTTACAATTGGTTTATTAATCAAAGGCGTCAATTCAAGGATGATAAACTTGAAAAAGATCAAATTGATTCGTTGTTAAGTCTAGAATTTGTTAACGATTTTTTTCAATTAGAAGAAGGAAAAAGACAGGCAAGGAGTTTAAAAAAGTCACTAGCCCGCTGTGAAGAATTGGCTGAATTTAGAAAAAATAATCCAGAAAGATGGCCATCTATGGCAAGCTCCAACAGTAAACAAGAAAAGGATTTGTGCAAGTGGCTTATGTATATAAAAAATTGGTATAGTGGCAAACTTAAAAATTACTACGATTATACAAATGAATTTCCTAAAGAACTGTATGATGAATTATTAAAAATTGGTTTTGACTTTCATCAATTTGATGGCTCAAAACACTAACCACAACTCGCTAAGAAATGTCAAAAAACAACCAAGAAGCACAAAAAAACTCGCAAATCCTCATCTATCAAAGCGAAGATGGCAAAATAAAGCTTGATGTTGAATTGCAACAAGAAACTGTTTGGCTTAATCAAGAGCAAATGGCGGTTTTATTTGGTAAAGCCAGAAGCACAATCTCAGAACATATTCAAAATATTTTTAAGGAAGGAGAATTAAACGAAAATGTGGTATGTCGGGATTTCCGACAAACCACTCTGCACGGTGCAATTAAAGGTAAAACACAAGAAATTGATGTTAAATATTACAATCTTGATGTGATAATTTCTGTTGGCTATCGCGTTAAATCAAAACAAGGAACACAATTTAGAATTTGGGCAACTGGTAGGCTTAAAGAATATATTATCAAAGGCTTTGTTTTAAATGATGAAAGGTTCAAAGCTGGAAAATCGATGAACTATTTTGATGAACTGCAAGAAAGAATTAGAGAAATTCGACTTTCTGAGCGGTTTTTTTATCAAAAAATCAAAGATATCTACAAAACCAGCATTGATTATGACGCAAAAGATGAAAAAACCGTCGAATTCTTTAAAATTGTGCAAAATAAGCTGTTATGGGCAATAAGCAAACAAACAGCAGCCGAAATTGTTTTTAAAAGGGCTGATGCAAATTTGCCTTTTATGGGCATGAAATCGATTGATAAAAAAACTGAAAAATCGATTACAAAAAAAGACTCAGAAATTAGCAAAAATTATTTGGATGAAGATGAAATAAAACTGCTTGGGCTTTTGGTTGAGCAATATCTTGCTTTTGCTGAGACAATGGCAAATCAGCAAACTCCAATGTATATGAAAGATTGGATTGAAAGACTTGATGCTATTTTAAGTCTCAATGGTAGAGAAATTTTGAAACATGCGGGAAAAATAAAGCACAAAGTTGCAATTGAAAAATCTAGCGATGAATATCAAAAATTTAAAGAATTGCAAAGAGCTAAAATTAAAGAAGAGAGTCTAACAGAACTTGAAAATGATCTCAAAAATCTAAAACAATAAATCAAAGACCCCTGCGAATCGCATCAATTCCTTAACTTAACTTAGTTTAATTTTTTAAAAAATTAGATTTTTTGATTATTTCTCTAATTTTTAGTCAAAAATACTCTATATTTTGGCTATTTTTGTGGTATTTCTTGATATTTCTGGGTTATTTTGTGGATTTTAAGCGCAACTATCCTGTTAAAAGCTGTTTTTGTGGTAGAATTAACTGCACTTTATTAACTGCTTTTAGCAGATTTAAGCAAATAGCTTTTAGTGTAAATTGAGCTTGGACTTTTTTGGTGGTAAAGTAAGAAGCTTTAGTGAATTTAAATCTTCTTTTTAAAGTGCCAAAAGTTTGTTCAACTCTAAATCTTCTTTTGGAAACTGCTTTATTAAATCTTTTTTGCCAAATAGTCATTGGCTTACCTTTAGGCTTTTTATACATTATTCTGGTTTTAATACCTCTTTTTCTAAGAGCCTGTCTATTTCCTTTAGAATCATAACCCTTATCTCCACCATACTCATGAGCATTAACTATCATATCTTCAAGCTTATTAATTTCAGACTCATTAGCTGGAACTGTCATGGTTTTATTGATAAAACCTTCATCATCTACTGTGGCAAACGCCTTATAACCAAAAGTTGATTTGTTGCCTTTTTTTAACCAGGTAGCATCAGGATCTGCTGAATTAATTTCTTTAAACTCAGAGTTATTATTAAATTCATCTTCATTTCTATCTTGGGGAATTTCTTCTTCTAGAATCTTATTCTTTGGTCTAGCATTTGATTGAATAAGAGTAGCATCTAATATTGCCATATTAGCTTTTTGTAATTTTAAACCTAAATTAGCTAATTGTGAATTAATTTCATTTAATAATTTTTCTAATAAATTATGCTCAATTAATTTATTTCTAAATCTACAGATAGTTGTTTCATCAGGAATATTATCAATAAGATCAAAGCCACAAAATAACATAAAATCTATTCTTACATTTAAAGCCTCTTCTAACCCAGCATCACTTAAACAATGCCAATTTTGTAAAAGAATTGCTTTAAACATTGATAAAGCATCATATGGCACAACACCCGCTATTTTACCATCACCTAAATTCTTGTTAATCTTGCGAACTTTGTAATCAATGCGACCCCAATTGATTAATCTGTTCATCTTCATTAATTGATTATTATTACCAATTCTTCTAGTTGCACCCAAAGAAAAGAAAGTAGCCATAAATTAATAAAATAAGTAAAAAATAAATGTTAGTAAACGGTCGTAATGCCAGATAAATAATGGCTTTATGTTAGTTTAGCACTTATCTTTTACAAGGAAAAAGAGAGAAATTTCATAAAAAAATCAATTAAAATTAGATGATTTGCAGGGGTCTT
>JALQXY010000054.1 GCA_023262945.1 Rickettsiales bacterium
AATTATTGAAAACATGATTGTTTACAAATATCTCATGTCGCGAAATAATTACGATCAACTACAATAATGCCAATTAATTTTTTTTAAATATTTATGTTTGATGAGCTTCACGAAGAATGTGGTGTTTTTGCAATTTTTAGCCAAAAAGATAAAGTCAGATTGTTTAGTTTTTATATATATTTTTTTAGGTGAGAAATGGTATTAAAGTTAAAAGGCAACTAACTTATGCGCGGGTTAATACCTTATCTTATTTTGCAGTTCCTTGCTTTTTTCGGATAAAAGTTCAACTTTGACTTTCGCTGTTCCTTGGTTAATAAATTCAAGAACTTCTGCTGATTTTTTTGATAAATCTATGATACGATCTTTAGCAAAAGGGCCGCGATCATTAACGCGAATTACCACACTAAGATTATTGTTAAGATTTGTTACTCTAACAATTGACGGCAAAGGCAATGTTGGATGAGCAGCAGTTAAGTCATGCATATTATAAATTTCACCATTAGCGGTGAGTTTGCCATGAAATTTAGGTCCATACCAAGAAGCTATACCAATTTCTTCAAAAGAATCATAATGCTTAGGTTGATAACTTTTTCCCATAACCTCATATCTATCGCCAATCTTGTAATAGCCATCATAATTTGATTTATCAATATCAATATTTTGATCATAATAACCATCAACATAATCAATATTATTTTGATCGTAATTAATTGAATAATTATTATCATAATCAACAATATTAGAAGTTAATCGTTTATGCTTAGTGCCAATTTTTAGAATTTCGCTAGGTTTTTTTGATTTCTCGAAATTACTCTGTTGACGCTTGCTTTTAATATCTGGATCAAATTGCCGCATATGACTAAAATGGTCTCGACGATGATTTTTGTAACTCGACCTCCTATTTTCAATATCAACGCAACTAGTAAACAAAAAAAACAGTGCGCTATATTTTATTAATCTGTACATAAAAATTATACCAAAATTCATCTTTAGCTAGATTTATTTTGAGTTACTGGTATTCCCGAAAAGCTGCCTAAGTTAATTTTTTGTTTGATTTTATTGCTAAAAATAAAATCTTCCTCAGCAGTTAGGCTATTTTGATTATTGGTTATTAAAAAAATACCATATTCTGCAAATAAGTTTGGTAATATGCTAAAATTAAAAAAATTGCTTAATTTATGTTTAGCGGTTATGAATATTTTTTGCTTTATTTTAAAGCCAAGCTCATCACATAAATTTTCAAAATCTCTAATTGAACAAAAGTGAATATTTGGCGTATCATGCCAAGCGAATGGTAAATTTTTATTAACTGGCATAGTACCTTTAAACACAATATGCCAACGATTTTTATAATGAGTAAAATTGGGTAAGGAAATAATAGCGCAATGAGCAATTCTAAGCATTTCTTGCAATATTTGTTTTGGATTTTTAGTAGCCTGAATAGTTTGACTTAAGATAGCATAATCAAAGCTATGATCAGGATAAAACTCTAAATCACTCTCACCATCACCCTGAATAACAGAAATCCCCTTTTTTATAGATTCGGTAACAAGTGGTTGTGATATTTCTATGCCTCTAGCATCCGCTTTTTTATATTTCTTAAGAAATTCTAAAAGCTCGCCATCTCCACATCCTATGTCCAATATTTTACTAGCAGGGGCAATTAATCTTGATATTATTTCAAGATCGTAACGGATTTGTTTTTTAACAATATTTTGTCCAATATTTTGCTTCATAATCTATTTTAAAATATTGCTAATTGTTTGTTTCAATGACTCATTATCGATAAGAAAAGAATCGTGACCGGCTTCACTATCTATAATTATAGAACTTACATCTATATCGCAAGCAATAAGAGCTTTGGTTATTTTTTTCATTTCCGATGGTGGAAATAGCCAATCATCAGAAAAAGAAATTAGATAAAACTTGCCATCAGCGTTGTTTTGTGAAAATTTTGTAAAGGCTAGAGTTAATTTATTGTCAAAATCGCTTTCTAAGTCGAAATAATCAACTGCTTTAGTTATGTAAAGATATGAATTAGCGTCAAAGCGATCAACAAAGCTAAAACCCTTATGATGAAGATAGCTTTCAATTTTAAAATCTTTGTCAAAAGAAAATGACAACATAGCCTTATCTTGCAAATTGCGGCCAAATTTGCTATGTAAGGCATTTTCTGACATATAGGTAATATGAGCCGTCATGCGAGCAACTGCAAGACCTTTAGTCGGATATATTTTTTTACTTAAATAATCTCCTGATTGCCAGTTCGGGTCGGCCATAATAGCTTGACGCCCAACTTCATGAAAGGCAATGTTTTGCGGACTATGTCGATAAGATGATGCAATTGGCACAACATTTTTTACCTTGGAAGGATATAAAATTGACCAGCATAATGCTTGCATTCCACCGGTTGATCCACCAATCACAGCGTGCAATTTTTCGATGCCAAAATGCTGTATTAGTAAATTTTGCGCCTCAACCATATCATAAATTGTAACGATAGGAAATTGCATTGCATAAGGCTTGCCCGAATCTGGATTTATCTCTTTTGGTCCCCAAGATCCCATGCAGCCACCAATTATATTGCTGCAAATAACAAAAAATTTGTTCGTATCAATAGGCTTATCTTTACCAATCATAAAATCCCACCACCCATTTCTTTTGGTTACAGGATTTTGCGAAGCGCAATATTGATCTCCCGTTAAGGCGTGACAAATTAAAATAGCATTAGATTTATCTTTATTGAGCTTACCATATGCTTGATAAGCGACTGGAAAGTTACTTATTTTGCTACCATTTTGCAACTCGAGAGGATTGCTTTTTGCTAAAAAAACTATATCACCAATGGCAAATTCTTGATATTTTGGACCAAATTTTGATTTAATTTCCATAGATCAAGCTATAAACAAATTATTTGAAATATCATTGTAACTTGAAAATAAATTATACTTTGAGTCTAAAATTAACAAAAAAGAATATTTTGATACTTTAAAGCCTATTTATAAAAAACTAAAAAAAACAATCAATGATAGCAAAGAAAATTTTAAACCTCTTAAGTAAAAAAGAAGCTAAAAAAGATGATAAGTTATTGCCTTTTTTAGATATTAATGAAAGCGATTTACAAATATATTGCAAGAGATTGTTTGATGCTTTTGCTTTCCAATTAAAAATGAAATATAAAAGAGATTTAGCTTTATTTGTTCAAATAGATAATGGCAGTAAATCTGGCATAAGATATAAAATAAAAAAGAAAGCAGAGGGTACCGTAAAGGGCTTTCCTGATGTTATGATATTAGCGACTAGATTAGACAATTCACAGCAAAAAACATTCTTTGTTGAGTTCAAAAAACTTAGCAGCTACAAGATAACAGAAGAGCAGCTTGAAATGCAGCAAATATTAAATCTAATGGGATATGAAGCATACACAACTAACAACCCTATTTTCTTTGAAAAGCATATTTTACTGGATAGAATACAAAATTTTATATTAGGCAATGACATATAAAAAAGCTTCACAACTCAAAGAAGAAATCTTTATACTGTCTCATCTATTTTTAGTAGCAAATTACGCCATTGAAGGAGAAGAGAAATATAATAAGCAACTAGCAATTACTATTGAAGATGCTATAAAA
>JALQXY010000098.1 GCA_023262945.1 Rickettsiales bacterium
ATCTTTTTGGCTAAAAATTGCAAAAAGCCTTAAGCCCTATACCTATAGGACTTGCATTTTTTACAATTTTTATCTTAAAAAATATTTTGTCATATTGTTCATTTTTAGATGGAAATTGGTATTATTAGTAATAAGGGATAATCTGTTTATTCATTTATAACAGTTACTGCACGACGATTTTTAGCCCACACTGAAGGATTTGAACCAAAAAACTCAGGCTTTTCTTTGCCATAAGAAACAACTTTGATGCGTGATTTATCAACACCTTTACTTACTAAGTAATTACGTACAGAATCAGCTCTTTTTTCTCCAAGAGCAATGTTGTATTCTCTTGTTCCTCTTTCATCGCAGTGACCTTCAACAATAATCTTAATTGAAGAATCACTTTGTAGCCACTGAGCTTGGGTGCTAAGAATTGATTTTGCTTCAGATTTTAGCTCTGATGAGTCATAGTCAAATAAAACTCTATCTTTTACTTCTATTTCTTCAACTTTCTCTTCTATTTTAGCTTCCGCTTGTTCGTTTATTTTTTCAGCCTGACTTTCATTTTGAACTGTTTCGTAAAAAGTTTCTTCTTGCGGTTGATTTTCAGATGATTTTTTTATACTATGTTTACAAGAAGCAAGAGTTGCAATTATGGCTATTAAAGCAAGTTTTTTAAGCATATTTTTAGTGAATAATTTGTTCAAAGATAGTAAATAATATTAAATTTGTTCTATGATTTTTTAAAAATTATTTAATTTGAATTAAATAAAATTATCACAATACATAGATCAATTAATTAAGCTTGAAGAGTTAAGGCCAAATTTATTTTCAAAAACAACAAGTTGTTGTTTTAGCTAGAAAATTAATTATAACCTTAGCTACCAAAAAGTTATCGCTCTTTTATATAATGTCAAGTTCTCAAGAATTTTTTATTTACTTAATTAAGACAATTAAGAAAAGACAAAACACGTTGTTGACTTAAATATATAAATTTGCTACAATGCTTTATATGTGAATATGTAAAATTTTTTGTAGATAATAAAATAATACAAATTCCCATCTAAAAATGAACAATCTGATAAAATATTTTTTGAGATAAAAATTGTAAGAAATGCAAGTCCTAACCTATAAGAATTAAGGCTTTTTGCAATTTTTAGCCAAAAAGATAAAGTCAAATTGTTTGGTTTTTTATATGTTTTTTAGGTAGGAATTGGTGTAATATCATTTTTATAATTTTTTTTACAATGTGAGATTTGTTTATGGAAATGATATAGAAATATCAAATTAAGTAAAATTATGCCTTCGACTAAGGATGAAATTATTGAAAAGCTTAGAGATCAGTTACAAAGTGCCAAAAGTGGTAATACTATTGCATTTGCCAATGATTCTGATATAGGCAATCTAAAAAAAAAGCTTGATTCGCTGACAGGTCGTAAATTAGCAGGATCCATTGAATATCTAAACAAATTAATAAACAAATCTGATAATATTGATCAAAAATATTCAAAAATTGCAGATGATATAAGTGCTATAAATTCTTTTTATGGCGATCCTAATGCAGCAGGTCATCTAAACTCCGATGAAACTTATGCTTTTGCATCTTCGGTAGTTGGTGGTGTTAAGCAAGATCAAAGAGGCAAAATCTTCTCTGCTCCTAGCAATATAAAAAGATTACAAATATTTGAAGAAAAATCTCAATTAGAAAGGCAGCGCAATATTGTTAATAGTTGTTTAAGGAATTTTATTGAAAATGATTCTATATTGAAAGATAAAGATTTTGAAAATAAGTTTTCTTTAGATTTTTCCGAGAAGTTAGAAAGGGGTTTAAACAAACTAAAATATCCTAAAACTTTACTAGAAAAGATTTTTCATCGAGAGGGTGACAATGTTGCAGATCATAGTTTACATAAAGATTTTATAAAAAAAAGAAATGAATATTTAGCTAAATTATCTAGCGAAATAAAGGGTGATAAAGAAGGAAGAGAATATGATAAAATAATCTCAGAATTTGATTTAATGATAGCGAATCTATATGCTATGGGCGAGATAGACGATGTTTCAGCTAAAGAAATTTCTAATCATATTAGAGGGCAAATAAACAAATTAGGTAATGATATAGATAAAACTAAATTAGAAAAATTGAACCATGAATTACAAAATATTAATCAAGGAGTGTCTGCCGGAGCTAAGGGTTTGCAAGAAAAGGAAGCTGAAATGTGGAAATATAGAGCAATGCAGATGCTTTTATTAATGTCACCAGTTGGGCCGGTAACTTTTATTTTTGGTCCTATATTTGACTGGATTGATATATTTGATTTTGCTGGAACTTTATTTCAAAAAGACTGCTCTTTTGGTGAATCTGTTGGTGAAGTGATGTCTAAAATTACTACCTTTGGAGCTAATGATAGCTGGTTCGACCCTATTGCCAAATTTTTCCTTGATGACATTCCTTTAATTAAAGAGCCTTTTGAACTTTTTACTGGAATTATTAATAGCGAATTTGTTGGTGCCTCACTTGACTTGGCTGGAGATTTTTTAACCAATAGTGGTATAGCAGCGTTAGGTTTGACTGCGTTATATAGTTTATGGAATTTAAAATCAGAATTAGAGCATCACGATGATCGTAAAAAAGTTGAAGATAGGTATAAAAAAGATATAAAGCAGGCATTTACTAGATACTCTAAAGAAGATCCTAATTTTAAAAGCAATATCGAAAATCTTGGTAATAAAATTTTTGATCAAGCGTTTATCGCTAGGCAAATTAAAGGTTTGAAAAAAGATTTGATAGAAAAATATGATGCTGCTAATGATCAGGAAAAACAAAATCTTTTAGAAAAATATAATATTAAAAATATATATGACAAAGATGGTCAAAGTAAATCTTTGGAAGAAAAAATAAGAAGTGATGGCTTAGAAAAAGTTCTTGATGAAATGTTGAAACCAACAAAACAAGGGCAGTATTTTGTAATTGATGAGGAACTGCAAAAAGCAATAGACGCAAATTATAATGCAAGAATAGGTGATAAAGGAAAGGGTATGGCAAAAGAAGATATAATAGAAAATGAAAAATGTCGCGATCAAGTTAAGCTTGTTCAAGATTTATTATCAAGATATAAAGATGATGAAGGCAATATAGCGGATATAAAAAAGGCACAACTTTTTGAAAGGAGTGAAGAAATAAAACAAATGCTAGAAAATCAATATTCTAATCATCAAGAAATAAAAAAGCTTACTAAAGATGTTTTTAAGGAAATAAAAGAAATTGGTATTAAAGATTTAGAAAACGCTTTTTCCAAAAGAGGTAATTTGCCTCCTTCTACTACTAAACAAATTTCGGCGAAACCATTGCAACGAAAAATAATGGTTGCTTGTTAATTTTAGCATTTTTCTAAAAATTATAAACTGCTTCGCAATCAATCATCTTGATTATAAAATAAAAAGTACAAAACTACCAACAATGGTATAACGCCAATTCCCATCTAAAAATGAACAATATGACAAAA
>JALQXY010000146.1 GCA_023262945.1 Rickettsiales bacterium
ATTGTAGTTATATCAGACTCTCCGTCATAGCTATATCCAAGAACGGTACCACTTCCTTCTCCTGCTTGAATTGCTGTAAATCCTAAATTAGAGAAGTTAATAGAATCTTCACCTTGAGTAAAATCAGTTATTAGGTCAGAATTATTGATTGTTGACTCATTTAAGGCAGTAAAATTAAATGAATCAAAACCAAAACCACCAGTTAAAATATCTGCTCCAGCTCCACCATTTAGCGTGTCATTGCCATCATAACCTTTTAATATATCATCTCCAGCATCGCCATTTAGAGTGTCATTGCCTGTTCCAGCTTGAAGATTATCATTACCATCTCCTCCATTTAATATATCATCACCTGAATTTGACCATAATACATCATCGCCATCTCCTCCATTTAGTACAACGTCACCATAATCAAAATTTAGCGATGTTAAATCTATTATATCATCTCCAAGACCGCCATTAATTATTTCAATTCCTGATATTCTGGCAGAATTAGATAATGTGCTTGTTACTGGGTCATCAAGAAATAAAACATCATTACCATCCGTTAAAGTTAATTCATCATCACCAATTCCTCCATCAAATGAATCAAAGGATTGTAATTTTCCAGCAATTGAAACTTTATCTGACGAATAAACATTCCAAGCAAAAAATGTTTCATTTCCTGCGTTTTGCCAAGTTCCGTCTTGTTCGTAATTGATTATATCATCACCACTTCCTGCAGAAATAAAGTTTTGCTCCCCTTTTTTAGCTTTTATAGCATCATTACCATCTGATCCATTGATAATTTTTATATCCGGTAAATCAATTACTCTTTGAGATAAATCCATATTTGATCTAATATCAAAGCTAGTACTAAATATACCTCCATTACCGTCACTAACACTTACCTCAACGGTTAACTTTCCTGATCTTCCAAATATCCCTGATAACTCACCCGTTTCTTCATTTAAATTTAAAAAGTGAGGTAGCCCAATCTGATTTTTAGCATTTACCAAATAAGTTAAACTGTCTCCGTCTAAATCGGAGAAAAAATCATTTAGATTTAAATTAAATTGTTCATCGACCATTATTTCTTGATTGGCAATGTTACCAAATGGATCATCATTAATTGGTGATAATAGTAAATTTATTGAATTAGTTCTAATTACGTTACCTTCATCATCTGTAATATTATAGGTTAATTCTTCAATTCCATTAAAATTACTATTTGGAGTATAAGTTATTAACCCAGCATCTTCATCATAAAAGATTGAGCCAAAAGCCACTATTAGAGAAATATTTTGATTGGCAATTCTTTGTTGCTCAATTTCATCGAGGTTGATTTCTATTATTTCATCTTCATTTGAGACAATAGTTTTGTTTTCAAGATTGATATTTGTGTCGATTCCATTACTAAAAGCAATTTCTTCGATTCTAGAACCATCATTTGTTAATTGATCTTTAATTGTAAGTGAATCTTTATCATTACCCTTAATTTTAATAATTAAATCCTTGCCATCCTCACTCTTTTCAAAAACAAGATCATTTTTACTGATGTTAGGTCCAAAAGTAATAATATCACCATGATTATTTATTCCATCAGTTATGGTGTCATTACCATCGCCAATGCTCCAAATATAAGTATCGCTGCCACCACCACCAGTTAAAATATCATCTCCTGCACCACCTTCTATTATGTTGTTATTTTCATCACCAGTTAGGTTGTCAACAAAAGCTGATCCAGTTATGTTTTCAAAATTAG
>JALQXY010000161.1 GCA_023262945.1 Rickettsiales bacterium
TTTTGAGATAAAAATTGTAAAAAATGCAAGTCCTATACCTATAGGACTTAAGGCTTTTTGCAATTTTTAGCCAAAAAGATAAAGTCAGATTGTTTAGTTTTTATATATGTTTTTTAGGTGGGAATTGGTATATACCAATTCCCATCTAAAAATAAACAATATGACAAAATATTTTTTAAGATAAAAATGTAAAAAATGCAAGTCCTATACCTATAGAACTTAAGGCTTTTTGCAATTTTTAGCCAAAAAGATAAAGTCAGATTGTTTAGTTTTTATATGTTTTTTAGTTGGGAATTGGTATTATACCATCATATCATGATACATCTAGTCAGAAAAAATCTTGCAAAGACCCCCGCAAATCAACGAATTTTATTGACCATTGATAAATTTTATTGTATAATCTTTAAAACTCCTATCTTAAAAAATAAAATTAGTTAGATGGTTAAAGAAAACCTACATTATCAAGAAAATAAAGCTATTTTTGTTGAAATATTTGATGGAATATTTTCTAATGCAAATAGTGGGTTATCAAACTATTCTATACCTAATAATCCTAAAGAGTTAAAAAAGGCTTTAAATAATCCTGATTTTTATACAACGCTATCTGCTGATAATTTAGAAAAGCTAAAAAAATTTCTGCAAGATAATCCTGATTTTTATAAAAATTTTTATAAAAACGATGAAGATGATGAAAATAATGAAGATGGTGATAGTGGAAGTATTAGCGATTCAGAAGAAAATCAGAATCCAGAAAATGAAGAAAAGCAAGATTTAACAGATAATAAAATCGAAGAAGAAGAGCAGGATTTAACAGGGGATGAAATCGAAGAATGGGGGCAAGAAGATGATCAAGAAAAGGTCAATTATTTTCAATATAAAGAAGTAGTTTTGGATAATGGGCTAATAGAAGATGTTATTTTAAAAGAAGAGCTCAAAGTAGAAGAAAAAATTAAGGAAGATGAGATTGTGGATCTTTTTTGGGCAGCTAAAAATGGTCGTATAGAATTGGTTAAAGAAATTCTTAGATTTAGTGATATTGATATTAATGCAAGAGATCATAGTGGTTATACCGCACTTACAATCGCTATCGAAAATAATCATCAAGAAATAGCTAAAATATTAATCAAAGAAGAAGGAATCAAAATCAATGAAAAAGATGCCAATGGCAATACTCCTCTTGTAATCGCTATCAAGAAAGGTGATGAAGAATTGGTTAAAACTTTAATAGAAAGTAAAAAAGTTGATATAAATGAAAAAGATGCCAATTGTAATACTCCACTTACAATCGCTATCGAAAAAAAATTCTCAGGAATAATTGAAATTCTTAAAGAAAATCTTCGTATATTGAATAATGAAATTAATAAAAGTAGACCTGATTGTGAAATTAATTGTTTAGGGGTGTCAAAACTATACGAAATGGAATTTGACAAAAGGGTAGATAAATAATAAATGGAGCGGGTGATGAGGTTCGAACTCACGACTTTTACCTTGGCAAGGTAACGCTCTACCGCTGAGCTACACCCGCAAATAATTTGTTATTTATTTAACAATAATAAAAAACTAAATAATTTATAGTTTGTAGAAAAATAATTTGCAATCTCTCAATGATAATTTTATTGTACAATTTAACCCAAATCTCCGAATAGAAAATTAATTTATACCAAATTTAATCTTTAAATAAAATTATAACAAAATATTTTTTAAGATTATTTAGAAAATCACGATAATGAGTTTAAATTATAAAAAAATTACATCATTAATTTTTGTATTGATATTCTTGTCTTCTTGCGTTGAAACAATTATTGGCGGATCTTTAACTGCGGCTTATTTATCAACTCGTGAAAAAAGCTTATCAGCAACTGCTAGCGATATCAGGATTTCCAGTATAATTGGAACTGACTTTGTAATTAATGGTTTAAAAAATATAGGTAATTATGTTGATATTACAGTTAATGAGGGTAGGGTTTTGTTAACGGGAATTGTTAGAGACTCTAACAAAGCAAAAGAAGCTATTGATTTAGCGTGGAAGGTTGATAATGTAAAAGAAGTAATTGACGAAATACAAATTGCTAAAGATCTAAAATTAAGACCAAAAGACTTTTCTAATAGTTTGATTGATTACGGTTTAACAGCTAAAATTGAAGCAAAATTAGCAATTAACGAAAAAGTAAAATCTAGAAATTATAAAATTACAACCGTAGCTAAAACAGTTTATTTGCTAGGTGTTGCCCAAGATCGTAGTGAAATTAATAATGTGTTGCAAAAAATATCTCATGTTATTGGCGTGGAAAGAGTGGTTAATCATGTAATTTTAAAAGATGATCCTAGGAGAGTTCCTCCTAGATCAAGTGCGGCAGTTGATTTGTAATTATATGAATAATCTTTGAAGATGGAAAATAATGTTGTAAATTTCGGATGTCGCCTAAATGCTTATGAGACAGAGATAATAAAAAGCTTTCTTAAAAAATCAGAGCAAAATAATTTGATAGTTTTTAATTCTTGCGCGGTAACTGCAGAAGCAGAGAGGCAATTAAGACAATCCATAAGAAAGCATAAAAAGCAAAATCCGCAAGCTAAAATTATCGTAACTGGTTGTGCTGCGCAAATAAATCCCGAAACATATGCAAAAATGCCTGAAATTGACTTAGTTTTGGGCAATAAAGAAAAATTAGAATATCATAATTATGATTTAAATAATAAGAATCATAAAAAAGAGATTAAGAATACTAATTCTACAATTGATGATAATGAAATATTACATAAAGATCTTATTTTTTTAAAGTCTAAAGAAAAATCGACTGATTTCTTGTCCAATAAAGACTTAAGTAAAATAAAGGTTAATGATATTTTGTCCTTACGAAACACAGCGCCACATTTGGTATCTTATTTTGAAAATCATGTAAGGGCTTTTTTAGAAATTCAAAATGGCTGTAATCATCGTTGTACATTTTGTATAATTCCTTTTGGCAGAGGTAATAGCAGATCAGTGCCTTTGGGGGAGATTGTAAAAAATGTTAGAGAATTAGTTAAAAATGGACATAATGAAATAGTGTTAACTGGCGTTGATATTTCTGATTATGGTAAAGATCTTGAAGCGCCAATTACATTATCACAAATGATACGTCGTCTTTTGCGGCTGGTTCCGGAATTGCCAAGATTGAGGCTTTCATCAATTGATGTTGCTGAGATTGACAAAGATTTCTTTAATTTACTGGGCAATGAGGCAAGATTTATGCCATATTTGCATCTAAGTGTGCAATCGGGAGATGATTTAATTTTAAAACGCATGAAGCGTCGTCATAATAGGTCGCAAGTTATAGAATTTTGCCAAAAAGCAAGGCAAATTCGTCCTGATATTACTTTTGGAGCCGATATAATTGCCGGATTTCCAACTGAAAGTGAAGAAGCTTTGCAAAATTCGATTAATCTTATTAAAGAAGCTGATTTGATTTTTACACATATTTTTCCTTATTCACAAAGGGATGGTACCCCTGCTGCTAAGATGCCACAGATAGACAAGAAAATAATTAAAGAAAGAGCTAGAAAATTGCGTCAAGCTGGTCAATTACAATTAAACAGTTATCTTGAAAAGCAAATTGGTAAAGAGTTCTTTGCTATTATAGAAAAAGATAATTTTGGTAAATTAGAAAATTTCTTAGATGTTAAAATAGAAAATGCCAAAAATCTTAATCGTGGCTCTATTTATAAAGTTAGAATTACTGATAATGATTGTGATAAGTTAAAAGCTAATTTATGTCATATTATACCAATTGCCATCTAAAAATGAACAATATGACAAAATATTTTTTAAGATAAAAATTGTAAAAAATGCAAGTCCTATAGGTATAAGGCTTAAGGCTTTTTGCAATTTTTAGCCAAAAAGATAAGGTCAGATTGTTTAATTTTTATATGTTTTTTAGGTGGGAATTGGTATTAAATCAAGGTGGGCGTTTTATTGGTTAGTTTTAAAAACTTTTTGGAAATTGTTATTAAAAATTGATTTTTTTGGGGGGTGAGTTAGGTTTTTTTTGTAAATTTTTAAAAATTAAAAAATGTCTAAAAATGAGTGAAATTAATAAGCTAACTAAAAAATTAGTGGAATTTAGAGATGAAAGAGATTGGAAAAAGTTTCATAATCCAAAAGACTTAGCCATTGCTATTAACATAGAATCATCAGAGCTTCTGGAAAATTTTTTATGGAAGTCGTCAAAAGAAGCAGATTTAGAAAAAGTAAAAGAAGAGTTAGCTGATATATTTTGTTATGCACTACTTCTTGCAGAAAGCTATGAATTAAATGTCGGAAAAATTATTACTGATAAAATCACAAAGAATAACCAAAAATACCCAATAGAGAAAGCAAAAGGAAGTAATAAAAAATACAATCAACTATGAATTATTCTGAACTTGAAATAGTTAAATATGATTTTACAGAAAATATCACTCATAGTTTACAAGATAATTATTTTGCCCAAAATTTATGGCCACTTGTATATATTATAGAAGGCGACAATAAAAATGATGATAAAAAAATTGCATATGTGGGAGAAACTACGGATGTAATTGCAAGAATGAGCACACATCTAAAAAATGAATTTAAAAAAGAACTGAATTCAGTTAACATCATAACAAGCAGTAAATTTAACAAGTCAGCAACTCTTGATATAGAATCCAATTTAATCAAATATATATCTGGCGAAGATGGCTTTAAATTGTTGAACGGAAATCTAGGTTTAGCAAATCACAATTACTATCAAAAAAAGGAAATTTATTGGGAAATATTTAAATCAATATGGGATCAATTAAGATCTAAAGGCGTTGTAAAAAGATCAATTGAAGATATTGAAAATTCTGACATTTTTAAATATTCACCATATAAAAGTCTTAATGAGGATCAAACAAGCAGTCTTCTGGAAATATTAAACCAACTCATCAAAAATGACTCAAAAAGAATTATTGTTGAAGGTGGAGCTGGCACTGGAAAATCAATCCTCGCTGTTTTTTTATTCAAGTTATTATCTTCAGACATAGAAGATTTTAGTTTTAAAGAATTTGGCACTTCAGAAGAAAAAATTATAGATCTTGTTAAAGAAATTAGGACAAAATATTCAGATATAAAAATGGGATTGGTTGTTCCTATGGCATCTTTTAGAAAAACTCTAAAAAAAACTTTTAAGAATGTAAAAGGTTTAAATCAAAGTATGGTAATTGGACCATCTGAGGTTTCTAAAAGCAAATATGATTTGCTGGTTGTTGATGAGTCACACCGATTGAGAAGAAGAGTTAATCTCACAAATTATAAATCTTTTGACGATACTTGTAAAAAACTAGGATTTAAATCGGAGTTAGCAACAGAACTAGATTGGATATTGAAACAATCAAAAAACACCATTTTATTTTATGATGAGAATCAATCAATTAAACCAACTGATATAACCTCAGAAAAATTCAGAAGCTTAATTAATAGCAAGAATATACTAAAATTAAAATCACAATTCAGAGTTAAGGCAGGTAATGATTATGTGCAATTCATTGATTCTTTACTAAAAAATAATTTATCTCACAACTCAAAGTTTAACCATGCAAACTACAGCTTATTGTTATTCGATAACTTAGAAGAAATGATTAAAGAGATAAAAACTAAAAATAATAAATATGGTTTATCAAGAATTATAGCAGGCTTTTCTTGGGAATGGATATCAAAGAACGATGATAGTTTGAAAGACATTAAAATTGGCGATTGTGAATTAAAGTGGAATAGTATTGCTGAAGATTGGATAAACTCAAAAAACTCAATAAATGAAGTTGGATGTATTCATACCGTGCAAGGTTATGATTTAAATTATTGCGGAATTATATTCGGTAACGAGATTTCATATGATCCAATCAGTGATAAAATTATTATTAAACCAGAAAATTACCGCGATAAAAATGGTAAAAATTCAATAAAAGATCCTCAAGATCTAAAAAATTATATAATTAACATATATAAAACGATAATGTTAAGAGGTATAAAAGGAACTTATATTTATGCCTGCGATCCAAATCTAAAAAAATATTTCGAATCCTTTATTAACAAATTTCACAGCGCAATTCTTATACCTAATATTGTTTTTCTAACGCATAATATAAAGCCCTTCATAAATTCAATTCCATTTTATGATCTAAGAGTTAGCGCAGGAAGATTTAGCGAGTTACAAAATGTAGATGATATAAAATGGATTAAAGCTCCAGATAATATTAAAATAAGTAAAGATTTGTTTGTTTGTCAGATAATAGGCGAATCAATGAATAGAATAATTCAAAATGGCTCTTATTGCCTTTTTAAGAAAGATTTTGGAGGCAGTAGAAATGGTAAAATTGTTTTGGTTGAAAGTTTAAATATCAAAGATTCTGATTTTGGATCTTGTTATACGATAAAAGAATATCAAAGCATCAAATATGAAGATGAAAACGGATGGCAGCATCAATCAATTATATTAAAACCAAGATCAAATGACTCTAATTATAGAAATATTGAGCTGAAAGATGATGATTTACAAAAATTTAAAGTGGTTGGGATTTTTGAAAGAATAATTTAACTAAGAAGGTTTTTATAAAATAAACTTGGCGTATAGATGGTGGTATATGGAGATTGCTTCGAGAAGAGTTAGAAAATCCAGTTATTCCCGGTAGATGTAATAGAAAAATAGAGATAAAATGTAATAATTTAAATTTAATCTGTAATATTTTTAAATTAAATTAAGCAATATCAAATTCTTCTTGATTGTAAAAGAGATTTTCTAAAGATTTATCTAATAATTTATAACATTTCTGTTGTTTAATATTCATTGGCTTTGTTAATTGATCTATCATAAATTCAAGAAAATAAATTAGAGAAAATTG
>JALQXY010000118.1 GCA_023262945.1 Rickettsiales bacterium
AAAAACATATAAAAACTAAACAATCTGACTTTATCTTTTTGGCTAAAAATTGCAAAAAGCCTTAAGCCCTATAGGTATAGGGCTTGCATTTTTTACAATTTTTATCTTATTTGCAGGATTCTTGAATTACGAAATTTGACAACTTGCATATTCACATAAATTATTCTTAGATCTTGGCGATGGTAATACAGAAGGTTTTTTCTTAGGTCTATATCGTTGAGAAGAAAAAGGACCAGTGTGACTAATAGATGGATCATCTTCTTCTATGCAATTTAGCGCTTCTTTCTCTCTTGATTTTGCTGAATCTAAAAAAGAGCATGATAATCCTCTTTCTGACCATTCGCAAGATTCACTTTGCGTCTCTGCATCTGAGGTAATCTCTGATAAGTCGTCAAGATAATCGTTACTTAATGACGCATTAGTTTGAGTTGATTTGTTTGCTTCTCTGGAGCGTGAATCACTTAATTTACTCTTCATTTCATCATGAGAGGCGCTTAAACTTGATATCTCTTCTTCAATTTTAAGAGTTCTTTTATTTAATTCTCTCTCTTCAATTTCTTTAATTTCGACTATAGAATTCTTCCAATGTAGTTCTAAATGTTGTTCTATTTGATCTTTAAAATCGTCTTCTTTTATTTTTTTAATAAAGAGTGATATAATGTTTCTTTTAGTTTTATCGAGAGATTTAAAGCCACGGATTGAGTAGTTAACTTTAGCATCTGGATTTTTATCAACCCCGAGAGGTTCAATTTTTTCTTTGATAGAATCGATATAGAATTTAGCTATAATATTTTTTGCATATTTGCCAATATTTTCTTTATTTTCTTTTTCTTTTATGTTTTCTTTTAAATCTTCTATATTGCTAGCATATTCTACTTGAAGTGAGTGCTTATCATTGATAATTCTTTTGATTTTTTTTAAATTTATCCCCCTTATATTTTCTTCAAGTGCCAAGAAATTTTTATTAATGTCTGAATTTGGCATATTTTTATATTATAATTTTGATATTAAGCTCAAATCAACTTTTTATTGATATATTTGGGTTTAAATTGCTTAAAAACATCATAACAAATTTTTTTCAATAGAAAATAATAATATTTAATTAACTTCAATAATTAAGAATCGGTGTATTTTTTTGATAAAATATTCATTTTCAAGTTAAAATGCTATTATTTTACTTATAGCAATAGCGTCATAGCTTATAATTGCAGTGCAACCAGCTCTTTTGTAAGCGATTAGACTTTCTAGCATTGATGCTTCGTAATCTATTATTCCAGCTTCAGCGGCATTTTTTAGCATGGCATATTCTGCGCTCACTTGATAAGAAATTATTGGAATTGCAAAATTTAACGAAGCTTCTTTAACTATATCAAGATAGTTAATTCCTGGTTTTATTATGATACTATCCGCACCTTCTTTGATATCTAAAGCAATCTCATTCATAGCTTCTTGACTATTGCGAAAATCCATTTGATAAGATTTTTTATCAATATTGCCAGATTGTTTTGAACCAACAGCATTACGAAAAGGTCCATATAAATTTGAAGCAAATTTAACGCTATATGCCATTATAGCTGTATTTGTTTGATGATTTTGGTCAAGAAAATTTCTAATTTTTTTGATCCGACCATCCATCATATCAGAAGGGGCAATTATGTCGCAACCAGCTTGAGCCTGAATAAGAGCTTGTTTACAAAGTATTTCTTTAGTTTCATCATTTAAAACATAGCCATTTTTATTAATAATGCCGTCATGACCATGCTTTGTATAAGGATCGAGTGCAACATCGCTTATTAAACCGATATCTGGTATTGATTTTTTTATTTTACTAATTGAGCGACAAATTAAATTATTGCCATTTAATGCTTCTAAGCCATCATTGCTTTTTAATTTATCATCAATGCACGGAAATAGCATAACAGCTTTAATGCCACAGTCTCTTGCTTGTTTTATAATTTTTATAGCATTATCTATTGAATAGCGAAAAATGTTAGGAAGATTATCAATTTTTTGTTTTTGATTTTCACCCTCGACTATAAAAATAGGTAAAATTAAATCACTAGGTGACAATCTATTTTCTGCTATTAAATCTCTTATCCATTGATTTTGACGATTGCGACGCAAACGGCTATTAGGAAAAGAGGCAAGATAATTTTTACTGTTAGGCACTTTTAATTAAAAATTAAATTAATTATGAAAAATATTCTTGAAGAAATATATAATTATAAAATAAAAGAAGTTAGAAATTACAAAAAAAACTTATCTTTAACAGAAATCTGTAAAAAAATCAACTGCTTAGATGTTAATTATGATTTTTATCAAGTTTTAAAAAATAAAGACTCAAATGGTGAAATTAGCTTGATTTGTGAAATCAAAAAAGCATCTCCCTCCAAAGGAATTATTAGACAAGATTTTGATCATATTGAAATTGCTAAGCAATATAAAGAAGGCGGCGCAACATGTTTATCTATCCTTACCGATGAAAAATATTTTATGGGTAGTATTGATTACTTGCAAGAGGTAAGAAAGATGGTTGATTTACCAATTTTACGCAAAGATTTTATAATCGATTCTTATCAAATATATCAGGCTAAAATGATTGGTGCTGATTGTGTTTTATTGATTGTAGCAATGCTTGATGATAATAAGCTAATAGAATTAGAAAAAGTAGCTATTGATCTTGGTTTATCTGTTTTAATTGAAGTTCATGATGAAAAAGAATTGCAGCGCGCCTCTAAGTTAAAAAGTAAACTACTTGGCTTTAATAATCGTAATCTTAAAAGTTTTGATGTTGATATTGATAATTCGGTAACTCTAGCTAGTATTGCATCTAGTGATTATGTATTAGTTGCTGAAAGCGGTATTAATGACAAGCTTGATATTGATTTATTGCAGCAGGCTGGTATTAATTGTTTTTTAATTGGTGAGCATTTTATGCGTCAAAAAGATATTGCTTCATCCGTAAAATCATTTCTATAAAATGTTTAAAATAGCTATTATTGGTCGTCCAAATGTTGGCAAATCAACCCTTTTTAATAAATTGGTTGGTAGAAAATTTGCCATCGTAGATAATATTTCTGGTGTAACTCGTGATCGTAAAGAGGCTTACGGATCTTTGTCTGATTTGCAATTTAAAATTGTCGATACTGCTGGTCTAGAGCAGCAAATTTATGACAATTCTTTAAGTCAAAGAATGGTTGAACAAACATTAGTTGCTATTAGTGATGCTAACTTATGTTTGTTTTTGGTTGATGGAAAAAATGGCGTTACTAGCGAAGATCTTAAATTTTCTAAAATATTGCATAAAATTAACAAAAAAACTATTCTTATTGCCAATAAATGTGAAAATTTTAATGAAGAAATTTTTTCCAATGAATATTACAAATTAGGATTTAACAAGCCAGTAGCAATATCAGCAGAGCATAAATTAGGATTTGATATGCTATATAATGCTTTATCACCATTGATTAAAAAATATGAAGAGGATTTTACGGAATTGTTAAAAAAAGATGATAAGCCAGATTTACAAATTGCTATAATTGGTCGCCCTAATGCTGGTAAATCAACCTTTATTAATAAAATTTTAGATAGTGAGCGTTTAGTTACTGGTCCTGAAGCTGGCATAACTAGAGATTCAATTGCTATTGATTATAATTATAAAAATTGTCAGATTCGATTTATTGATACTGCAGGTATTAGAAAGAAATCAAATATTAAAGATAATCTTGAAAGCTTCTCGGTGGCTGATAGTTTTCATTCGATTAGATTTGCTCAAATAGTTATTTTATTGATTGATTGCAACTCTGTTCTTGATCATCAAGATTTAGCTTTAGCTTCTGAAGTTCTAAAAGAAGGGCGTGGGTTGATTTTTGCTATTAATAAAATTGATCAGATTGATGGAGATAAAGAATCTTTTGTTAAAAGGGTGCGTAATCAAATTCAAAATTTATTACCAGAAGTATCTGGTGCAGCAATACTAGGAATTTCAGCGCAAAATGGCTATAATGTAAATAAAGTGCTAGATTTTTCTTTAAAAACTTATGAGCAGTGGCAGTCGCAAATTAGCACAAGGCAGCTTAATGAATGGTTATCTCAGGCTGTTTTTAGTCATAAGCCTCCACTTTATCGAGGTAAAGAAGTTAAGTTAAAATATGTCGCGCAAATTAAAAAAAGACCGCCAACATTTGTGATTTTTACAAATTATCCTAAAGCTATTGCTGGATCTTATGAAAGATATTTACTTAATTCTTTGCGTCAATTTTTCTTGCTTAATTTAACCAATATCCGTCTTTATATTAGAAAAAGTGACAATCCTTATGCCGAAAATCGTAAAAAGAAAACATTTTCTAAAAAGAATCATAAAAGCAAATGAAGTTATCTTTTTATCAAGAATTTTATCAAAAATCTATTGATGAAAAAAAGAAAAAGAATATCTATCGTTCTTTGTCTAAATTTACACCAATTTCATCAACAAAAATCAAAAAAGATGATAATGAATTAATATCGTTTTGTAGTAATGATTACTTTGCTTTAGCACAAAATGACGAAGTAAAAAAAGCAGCAATAGATGCTATTAATAAATTTGGCGTTGGCGCCTCATCTTCAAGATTTATTTCGGGCAATAATCATCTTTATGAAGAGTTAGAAGAAAGTTTGGCAAGATTTAAAAATTGTGATGATGCTATAGTGTTTTCTTCTGGCTATAATTGCGCTATCTCGATAATTCCTGCGCTAGTAGGTAAGGGCGATTTGGTAATTGCTGATCGCTTGATTCACTCATGTTTAATTGATGGTATAAAATTATCACAGGCTAAATTATTTCGTTTTGCGCATAATGATTTAAATCACTGCTGTAACCTTCTAAAAGAAAATAGAAATCAATATAAAAAATGCCTAATTATTTCTGAGAGCATATTTTCAATGGATGGTGATATTGCTGATATTGATGCTTTATTAGAATTATCAAAAAAATTTAATAGTTTATTGTTAATTGATTATGCTCATGATTTAGGTCTTAACAAAATTGACGATAAAAATTGTGATTTTCTTAAAATGGGCACTCTATCGAAAGCGTTTGGATCTTTTGGTGGCTATATTGCTGGTGATAGTATATTAATTGATTATTTGCGTAATTTCGCTAAATCTGTAATTTATTCCACAGCTTTGCCTCCAGCTATCTTGCAAGCAGCAATAACATCGATGCAAATAATTAAACAAGGTAATTTAGGGCAAAAAGCTCTTGATAATGCTAGCTATTTTTGTCAATTGTTAGATCTTAACAATCCTCAGTCGGCAATAGTTCCTATAATTATTGGCGATAGTTTAGAAACTTTAAAAATAGCACAAAATATTGCCAAAGAAGGATTTTTAGTATCCGCTATTAGACCACCAACAGTAGAGAATGGAAAATCAAGATTAAGAATTACCTTTTCAGCAATGCATAATAAAGAACAAATTAAGCAATTATCAAAAATTATTATGTCAAATTTATTAACATCAAAATGTCGATAACCGCAAAGCGATCAGTAGAAAAAGATTTAAATAAAACAATTTCTGCTATTTTGGGTGTTGATGATGTTTTTGTTAATTTTGATTCGCAAAAAAAATTTAATTTCTTTACCTGGAGTTGTGATTTGGTTTTATTTGATAAATTTTTAATATGCGATATTGCGGTAAATAATGATAATTTATCAACTATTGATATAGCAAATTATCGCAGCATTATTGATGTGTGTATTTGTTATTATTTATTTTGCGATATTATAAATTATAAAAAACAAATCATTAATTCAGAAAATGAATATTTACATAATCAACTAGAAAAAATAAGAGTTATATTGCTTGGTTCACAAACTTATCGTGGATTTGCTTTAAATATTGCTCAAAAAATTATTGCAGATTTTGAAAGTGCCAATGAGTACGATATGTTATCAATTATATTATTTGATAATTACTTTTCTCAAATATTTCCCACTGACATTAAAAATATAATAAATCACGCCAAAAATAAATATAGCAATAAAATTATAAATTTAATTACTGGCTTACTAAAATTTATAAATAATCAACATGATTTTTTTGTTGAAGTAAAAAAAATAATTAGCCTTTTATCAAAAAAAGATACCAAAGATAATTCAAATAATAATAAAAATAATCACAAACCAGAAGATACGAAAAATAATTTAGATCAAAAAAATAACATAAAAACAAAGCAAGATTATTTAGAAGAAATTGAAGATTTTAATAAAAAATTTCAAGATAACCAATTAGCAAATCAAGATCAATTTGACTCTATTAATAGTGGCAAAAATAATAAATCCTTAATATCAAAAAATATTCAGCCATCAATAAAAGTTAGAAACGATAATCAAAATATAGAGTTTGTAAACTCATATAAAATATTTACGACTAGATTTGATGAAATTTTATATCCACAAAAATTTCTTAAAAAAGAAGAGCTTATTAGATTAGAAAAACAGCTTAATGATAAATTTAATGATTTAAGGCAAATTTCTAAAAATATTAAAATTAAACTTAAGAAAAAACTACTTTCCAAGAAAAAGGAATTTATGGAAATTGGCTCGATTAATGGTGTAATAAATCGTAAAAAACTAACACAACTTATTATTAATCCATTGGTTAATAATATTTTAGTGAATAAAAACATGCATAATTCTAATAATGTTGCAGTTACAATTTTATTAGATAATTCTGGATCTATGAGAGGTAAACCAATCATCATGAGTGCTTTATCATGCTATATTTTAGCTCAAATATTTGAAGAATTTTCTATTAGAACAGAAATTATTGGCTACACCACTAAAGAATGGAAGGGTGGTAGTGCTAAAAAAATGTGGGATGAGATGGGAAAGGTAAAAAATCCAGGACGACTTAACGAATTGCGTCATATAATATATAAAGACTTCAAGCAGAGTTTCAAGATTGCTAAATCTAATTTAGCTTTAATGCTTAAAGAAGGAATTTTGAAAGAAAATATTGATGGTGAAGCTATTTTATTTGCAATTAAAAGGCTAAATAATAGGTCTGAGAATCGTAAAATTTTATTGGTAATATCAGATGGCAATCCTATTGATGATGCTACAAACGAAGCTAATGAAGAAAATTTATTGATAAATCACTTACAAAATATAGTAAGAAAAATTGACAAAAGAAAAGATATTGAATTGGCTTCAATAGCTATTGGCTATACCAATGATAATATTTATAAAAACTCAATTTCAGTTAAAGATATTAATGAAATAGGTGATGCAATGATTGAAAGAATATTGCAATTTTTTTAGAGATTAAAAAATATAATTTCTAGCCAAAAAGATAAAGTCAGATTGTTTAGTTTTTATATATGTTTTTTAGGCGGGAAATGATATAATTATCTCTGATTTAATAATTGCTCTATCCCTGAGATTATCTTGCTAAAACCATCTGTTTGGTAATTATCATGAACTCCTTGCATTACTGAAGCAATTCTTTCTAAGCCCATTCCAGTATCTATTGATGGCTTTGGTAAATTGCTGATAGTTTTGTCATTATGTTTTTCATATTGCATAAAAACTAAATTCCATATCTCAATATAACGATCTCCATTTTCATCTTTTGATCCCGGGACGCCGCCAAAAATATTTTCACCATGATCATAAAAAATCTCAGAGCAGGGTCCGCAAGGGCCCGTTTCTCCCATTGACCAAAAATTGTCATCCGTTTTTATTTTAATTATTTTTTTATCACTGAATCCTGATATTTTCTGCCATAATTTTTGCGATTCATCATCATTATGATATATTGTGACTAGTAATTTATTGGGATTGATTTGTAATTCTTTGGTTAAAAATTGCCAAGCATAAAAAATTGCTTCTTCCTTAAAATAATCTCCAAAGGAAAAATTTCCAAGCATTTCAAAAAAAGTGTGATGTCTTGCGGTGTAGCCAACATTATCTAAGTCGTTATGCTTACCTCCTGCACGCAAACATTTTTGCGAAGTAGCTACTCTTTTAAATTTTGGTTTTTCAAGGCCGGTAAAATAATTTTTAAATTGAATCATACCAGCATTTGTAAAAAGCAAAGATGGGTCGTTATGTGGTATTAAAGAAGATGATGGTAATATTTCGTGATCATTTTTAGTAAAATAATCTAGAAATTTATTTCTAATTTGATTGGTAATCATAATTAAATAATTTGTTAGTAAGCCGGATTCTGTATATTTAGCTAGATCAAAATAAATAAAAATTAATTTAGAAAATGCTAAATATTGCAATCATTCATCTAGGATTAATATTGCTATTAATCTCAAGCAACCCACCCGAATAGCTAATATTAAGAGAAATATTATTTAAATAATTAAATACGCTATTCCTATTTGGTTTTGCTCCTGACAGGGTTTATCCAAATATATGTTACCATATAAGCGTGTAAGCTCTTACCTTACATTTTCACCCTTACTTAAATATCAAAAAATATTAAAGCGGTATATTTTCTGTGACACTTGCCCTAAACATTAATTAAAATTAATATTCGCCGGCTATTAACCGGTGTCATTCTCTTATGGAGTCCGGACTTTCCTCTAACTTTCAAGCCAAATAAGACTAAAGCTAGCGATTGCACTTTAATTTTATTATTGTCTAGATCATTAATTTTGCAAGAAGACATTTAAAAAATTTTATCAAAGAGGATCCTTGCTGCAGGGTTTTTATACCAATTCCCATCTAAAAATGAACAATATAACAAAATATTTTTGAGGATAAATTTTAGAGAAAAAATCTCTTGTATCACGATATACAAAGATTTTTTTTCTAAATTTTAGACCAAAAAGATAAAGTTATTTTGTTTAGTTTTTATATGTTTTTTAGGTGGTAATTGGTATTATTATATAGCCGTTAAAAATAATAAATACTTAGATATTAAAGTTATTTTTTAGCAAAATATTCTTATATTTTACTAAACTATCTATCAATTTCTCCAAAAACTATATCTTGCGTTGAAATAACAGTTACAACATCGGCTAA
>JALQXY010000014.1 GCA_023262945.1 Rickettsiales bacterium
AACTAAAATTTAACTAGAAATTAACCAATAAAACTTAACTCAAAAACTAATAATAATTTAGCTCAAATTATTGATAGAAAGTTAATAACAAAACACAATAAAAAAGATCGTTTTCCGATTAATAAACTAACATAAAGCCAGATAAATACTGGCTTTATGTTAGTTTATTGCTGCTTTTTTACAAGAAAAAAAATAAAGAAAATATCAGAAATTTAGAGGGAAGTTGGGTTGATTTGCAGGGGTCTTTCGAAGTTCATAAGTTTGATAAGGGAGAATGCATCTTAAATCAGAAAACCTGCAGTGAAATTATTGTTCCTGATTTTGGCAGTTCTGATTGCAAAAATAAATGCAAGTCTCATTTAAAATATTTAGGTTAAATCGAGCTTGTCCAAAATTTTATGAGATTTGATAAATATTCAATATCGCCACCTTTAACAAAAAAATCATTCATACCAGCTCTCAGGAATTTGTGTATTTTTTCCTTTTCTCCATCTCCGCTATAAACAATAACAGGGACTTGTTTAGATGATTTTCTAATGTTTTTTACCACCTCATCACCATTCATGATAGGCATATTTATGTCGCTAATGATAATATCATAATTTGAATCATTTGCAAAAACTTTATCATGCAATTCTTGTCCATTCACGACTTCCTCAATCTCAAATCCATATCTTTGCAACATTTTAGAAAGCATCATTCTATTAACTGGTTCGTCATCCGCTAATAAGATTTTTACCTTATTTTTGCTATCATTTTGTTTAGCATTAAATGCTTGTGGCAATTTATTGATAATATTCCATTTAGCAATTGATCTGGATATGAGAAGTGATTGATTTGCTCCTTCCAGTATAATCTCATCAGCTCCAGAATTAACTAAATCTTTCTTATCTGATTTTTTAACATTATAAACGACAATTGGTATTTCATCATGGAATCTTCTTATTTTATAAATAAGATCAGTTATAGAGTCATTGCTAGAATCAATCAATAGTAGGTCATAACTATAATGTGATTTTAACTCAGATATTATGCCTTTTTCTTTATTAAAAAAGTTGGTATTAATTTTTAATGCCAAAACATCTTTTTTAAAGCTTTCTGACTTTTCCAAGACTTTCTTTTTTTCTAAAACTAAGATATTTTTTGATAGACCATCAAATTTTGTTTTTTTGCCATTTGGAAGAAGTTTGCTAAGTTCTGACTCGGAGACTTTAGGAAAGCTCAAAATAAATTTGGTGAATTTTCCAACTTCTGACTCACATTCAATTTTTCCTTCAAAACTATCCATGGTTTTTTTACAAAAATCTAATCCTAAACCAGTTCCTTCAGCTTTTCCTGAGGTGTAAAAAGAATTAAAAATATGTTTAATTTTATCAGCTGGAATTCCAGGACCATTATCTTCAACTATAAGCTGGTTATATTTTGAGTTCTCAGATCCTCGTTTAACATAAATTTTGACATATTCATTTGGATGGGATTTTAGATAATAAAGAGAATTCTTGAGTAAATTAAAGATAATATAGGTAAAAGCTGTTTTATCGGCTTTTATAATAAAATTATCTTTAGTATTTAAGATAACTTTTTCTCTTTGGCTTTCATGGTCAAAACCATATTCTTTTATAGCTGATGACAAAAGATCTGAAGTTGAAAGAAATTCTAACTTTTTTTGCCTTACTTTTTCTTTAAGATTAGCCAAAATCATATCTATTACTTCAGAAGCTCTAGTAGTGCAACCCAATATAATATTTAAGTTTTTGTTAATTTCTTCAATCTCGTTAAACTCTAGCTGTTTTTTAATATTATTATCATTGGTAAGAATTAAATTTCTTATTCTTGCGGTTAGTAGATTGATTGCATTTAGAGGATTCCTCATTTCGTGAGCTATACCACCGCCAAAAGACTTCATATTTTTAATCTTAAATTGACTTTTTCTTTCTGATCTATGGCAAAGCATTCCACTTACAATAGCAAATAGATATATTGGAATATACTTGCTATCGAACCCCCCAAATGAAGTGGTTGCAATGTCATTAAATGGATAAAAAATCAGGTTAATTGCTATGGCGAAGGAAAACATAATAATAATCAACCACCAGTGATAAAGTAGCAAAATTGCCAAATATATTGCAGCCAAATATGACATAAGCCAAACATCAGAAAAATTATTGGCAAATAACATATAAGTGAAAAACAGCGGTATCGCTACGAATAGGGAGAAAAAGAAATAAACGGGGAAAATTCTAACAAGATTTGATGGAAGCTTATTATAAAATAGCCACGGCAAGAATAATGCACAACACACCAATCTTAATCCTAGGCTTTCGTAGCTTTGAGGATAAATATATTGCCAAATAAAATAATACAAAGGAAAACCAAAAACACCTAGAATACCAACTAAGAATAAATTATTTTGCGCATAATTAAAAATGTTGGCATATTCTCTTTTTATTTTTTGTACCATTTTTAAATCTAAAAAATATCTTTTTCTTTAATTTCTTTAAAAGCATTAACGATATATCTCAGCTTATCTTTCGATAATTTACTATTAACTGAGAGCCTTATAAGAGCTCTATTCTTTGGAGTTGCAGGGGAGCAAAAAACAGAACCAAAAATATTGCGATCCTCTAAAGCATCTCGCAAAGTCTCTGTTTTTTCTTCGCTTCCAGCCTCAACTGAAACAATATGAGACTGACTTAGCACCTTGTAACCAAGTTGCTTTAATTCCTTCCTTAAATATGAAGCCTTTTCCTTTAAAGCTTCCCTTAAGTCGTCAGAATCCTTAATTACCTCCAATGTTGCTCTTAATCCGGCTATTTCATGGTCTAGTAGAGCTGAGCTAAAAATCGCTGGATATGAAATATAAGGAAAATATCCAGCAAATCGCATCGAACAGGTTATTAATCCAGCTCGTCCAGCAAATGATTTTGCTAAACTCATTGTAATAAAATCAACCTGATCAGTAAGTCCAAGCTCCTTAACCAATCCAGAGCCTTTATAGCCATGAGTTCCAACGGAATGAGACTCATCAACTACATAAATACATTTATATTCTTGCGACAATTTAGCAATTTGTGCAATTGGCGCAATATCGCCCGTAGTGCTGTATAGAGAATCTATTAGAATCACGCCAGAGCCATGCTTTTTTAACATTTTCTCTAAGTGAGAAACATTATTGTGCAAAAATGGTACTGGTTTGGCTCCAGCTGCTCTAATACCTTCCCATAAGGACATATGAGCAAAAAAATCTATATAAACAGGAATATCTTTTTCTGATATTGCCTGTAGTAACCCAACATTAGCCGCCCATCCAGATTGACATAATATTGAGGATTCATATCCTAAATACTGTGCCATCTCCCTTTCAAAAGAACCTTTTAAACTTTTTTCAGTTAAAAAAACTGCAGACATAATTACTTTATTATGCTGGTTTTTTATCTCTTTTTCTTGGGCTGAAAGAATTTTTGGATGATTAGCAATTGCCAAGTAATCGTTACTTGTTAATATGATAGAATCATCCTTAGCATCTTTCCCAATAACTAAATGCTTCTTATTTTTTCTGACTTCTATAACATTTTTATAGAAGTCGTTTATTCTTTTTATTAAAAAATCACAATACATTGCTCGACTCCTAACATTAAAATTAATATGATTTTAATGTAATGACACTAATGTCAAAATTCTATTCTCAGCGAGACGGCAACGACATCTATTTTATTCTTATAATCCGCTTCAATATTTGTTGTATTTAAGCCCTGCGCTGACAAATTTACCTTATTTTTATTATAAAATTCGTGTAAATAAGTTGCGTCAATTTTAGTGGCTTCATTGATTTTGTATCCTATACCAATACTTGCCCAAATTTTATCACCAGTTGGGATTCTTGGATTTCTCATTTTATCAACAGCTCCTTCTTCATAAGCCGTTCCTAGTTTTAATTTTGTTTTGTTTGAAACATTATAGTGAGCACCAAAAGAGTATCTAAAACTATCTTTGAAATCAAAATTAACAGTTTCGCTTAATGCACTATTTTCCCCCGCGTTAATAACCAAGCTCTTAACCCTTGACCACCTTGTCCAGCTTGTATCATGCAAGAGCGACAATTTATCATTAACATCATATTTAAAACCTATTGTCAGATTTTCTGGGGTAACTAATTTTGAATTAAAGCTAGAGGATAAATCACCAATAGCAGAAGAGTTAAGCTTTACTTTTCCTTCAATTTTATGCTTTATGGCTGATCTATATCCAATGCCAAATTCTAACTTGTCATTTAATTTATATTTTGCTCCTAGATTAAATCCAAAGCCCCAATCATCACCTTTTGTTTTTGCAAATCCGTCACTGCTTCCTGGGTTTGAAAGAAATAACCCTCCAACATCAGCAGCATTAGTAAGGGTAGCTTTTATATATTGAGCTTGAAGGCCAAAACCAAGAGAGAGCTTCTTATTTAATTCATAAGATAGCATTGGGTTGAAATTAACTGAATTTATTTCGCTATCAATCGCATAATATCTTCCAACCCAATTTGGATTATAGGATGTAGAAAGACCAAAAGGTGAAGTTATGCTTAATCCAAAAGTGGTTTTGTCATTGATTTTTGAGGCAAAATAGCCAGCAGGAACAAAAGCTTCAGTAGTTTGTCTATCGCTTCTAACTCCAGAAACAGAGTTACTATTTGAGTTATAAACAGCACTACTATTATCATCATCTACTTTGAAATTTATATAGACTGACGATAAGACGAGCTGATTTTTCTTAACATTTGATAATGCGGCAGGATTAAAAAAGGAATCTGATATATCATTTGCACCACTTACCGATCCAGCATAGGAAGTTCCAAGGACAGATGCAGAGTGAGAATCTGTTGCAAAGCCAGCACCATAAGACAGGCTGGGAGATAATAAGATTGATAATGGTATTAAAGCTTTAATTAAGCATATAGCATTTTTCATTACATAATTTATAGGTACCTATGACTAGCTAAGCAGAAAAATAGCGCTAATAGCTCAGCTAAACTTTTCAGATTTTACACGTCTTATTTAATAATTCAATTTTCTAAGAATTTAGCAATAGTTCTAAGCCTTTTTATGTGTCAAAATGATACAGTTGTAGTATACAATTTTTTGATAGTAAACATTAGAACATATAAAGACCCCTGCAAATTACACCCATTTTCCAACCTAAGTCCATTTTTATTTTAAAAAAAATGAATTTCTTAATTTTCTTCTAATTTTTAGTCCAAAATACCTCATATTTTGGTTATTTTTGT
>JALQXY010000043.1 GCA_023262945.1 Rickettsiales bacterium
GTAGCCACGCGCGCGCTGGAGAGTTGCGGGTGACCTCGAGTGTGCAGTTACCATTGCCGTCGCTGCCACTGCAGTTGCCGTTGCCGCTGCCTTTGCCCATGCAATTGCTACTGATCGTACGATGTTTTTTTTAAAATTATTTACTTAGTATTAAAATATAGAGTAGTCATTGGTGATTATGGTATGTCTTAAAATGTAAAGATGATTAAGTTAATCTACTAGGTCGATGCTGTATTTTTTACTAAGATAACTGTTAATTTCCTCTATTTCATCTTGCCTTAAATCACGATCAAAAACCAATATTTCTGATATATAACCTTTAAAGAACCATTGTGAAAATGATACTGATGCAATTCTAAAAACATCTGTACTAATATCAAAAGATCCTGTATCAATATCTGTTATTAATTCTGGTGAATTTGAATTTAAATAAATAGAGAACTTGCTTTTATCGGTGTTAAATTTAGCTATTGTGATGTAATTATTTTCAACATATATCTTTAAAGGAGTCATAGTTAAAGATTCGGAAAGTATAATGCCAAACGTCTTATCGTACCAATAAAAAATACTAGCCTGTTTATCACTAGAAGAAGAAGAACCTTGCGATACGATAGTTCTATTCCATCCGGCATCTAAATTGGTTGGTCTAAAAACAGCAACCATTGTGTAAGTTCTATCACCTGCACTTATTGGTACTTTGGTGGAGCTTAAATTCTTATTTGCATCATTATCGAATCTTAGGCTAGGTAAGTTAGAAATGCCTTTTGATTCATAAATTGGCATATTGATAGTATTAGTCTGGGTAACATTAATTTTATCAACATCTAATTTTGAGTCGTTCCAAGAAGATATTTTTTCACCATCGACCTTATCAAAGCCGTTATCTACACCAATAATTGATTCTGGTAAAGTTGGCTCAAGCCAAACTCGTAAGTTTTTTATATTATTGATATTGGAATTTCTGGTTATATTTTGAGCGCTAGTTAATTTTACATTAGCAATTAGATTGTTTGATTTAAATATTCCAAAAATAAGTAACGATATTACGATAATAACAATAGATAACTCAATTAAAGAGAACGCTTTTTTGATTATATTCATATAGATAAAAAAATTAAAAAATGATTGGGTGATCAAAAAAGTTAATTATAACAAGTAGGCTACGCCCTTTATATTTCAACTACGACTATAGGCATTTTTATTTTTTAAATTTTAGCGTATAAAGATATACGTGAATTTAAAAAATCAAAATAATGATAAAATTACCAAAATTCGTTGATTTGCAGAAGTCTTTTATATATTTAAATATAAATGGACGCTACGCTTAAACCATTGACATTTAAATATATAAAATGGTGCACTCGAGAGGATTCGAACCCCTGGCCTTCTGATCCGTAGTCAGACGCTCTATCCAGCTGAGCTACGAGTGCTAACGAAGTTGCGAAGCTGGATAATCCAGCTGAGGAGAATTGATCAAGAAAAATAGCCTAACGGCTATTTTTATCATCAATTCGGCAGAGTGCAACGAAGTTGCAAACGAACAGAGTGCACTTAAAAAAATCTATTTTGTAAGTGCAACAGATTTAGTCAAAAAGAACAATAAAACAAAAAAAATTATCAATAATTTTTATAGCAATTTTTCCTTTAAATAAATCGCAAAGATTAAATTAACCAACCACTGCTTCTTTTTTATCTTTAGTAACTGAAATTCCAGTTTTTACCTTTCTAATTCCTAATTTTTCTCTGGTTAAGTCATCTATTTCTTGGCCAATGTCAGGATTTTCTTTGAGATATTTCTTAACATTTTCCTTTCCTTGCCCTATCTTGGCTCCTTTGTAAGCATACCAAGAGCCAGATTTTTCAACTATATCAGATTTAACGGCAAGATCAATTAATTCACCATATTTAGAAACTCCTTCTCCATATATAATTTCAAATTCAGCAGTTTTAAAAGGTGATGCTACTTTATTTTTAACAACTTTAACCTTTGTTTCATTACCTAATATCTCGTCTTGATCTTTTATAGGGCTACCTTTACGAATATCAAGTCGAACAGAAGCGTAGAATTTAAGTGCATTTCCACCAGTAGTGGTTTCTGGACTACCGAACATTACACCTATTTTCATACGAATTTGGTTGATAAAAATAACTGTAGAATTTGTTTTAGAAACTGTTGAGGTTAGTTTTCTTAAAGCTTTACTCATTAGTCTAGCTTGTAAACCCATCTGATTATCAGCCATACCGCCCTCAAGTTCTACTTGTGGAACTAATGCAGCTACTGAATCAATGATAATAAGATCGATGGCTCCAGATCTTACTAAAGTATCAGCTATTTCAAGAGCTGCTTCACCATTATCTGGCTGAGAGATGATCATATCTTCTAGATTTATGCCAAGATTTTTTGCATATACTGGATCAAAAGCGTGTTCAGCATCTATAAAAGCACAAGATAAACCAGCTTTTTGAGCTTCGGCAATTGCATGAAGTGTTAATGTTGTTTTTCCAGAGCTTTCGGGGCCATAAATCTCAACTATACGACCCCTTGGATATCCACCAACTCCCAAGGCAACATCAAGTGCTAAAGATCCCGAAGGAATAACTTCAACATCGACAACTGGTCTTTGACCAAATTTCATAGCCGAACCTTTGCCAAATTGCTTATCTATTTGTGATAATGCTGCTTCTAGAGCTTTATTACGATCATTCATGTTATTTTAAATTGTGGTATTAAAAATTATATTTTGTTAAAATTTATTGAGCTATTTTGGCAGCTTTTTGTTTGTTTTGCAAAAGCGCAACCATTGTTTCTCCTAATTTGGCTGGACTATCAGCAACAACAATGCCAGCATCTCTCATAGCTGCAATTTTATCTTCAGCACCACCTTTACCGCCAGAAACTATTGCACCAGCGTGACCCATTCTACGTCCTGGAGGAGCGGTTCTGCCTGCAATAAATCCAACAGTTGGTTTAAAGCGACCTTTTGCTGCTTCTTGTTTTAAGAATTGTGCAGCATCTTCTTCGTCTGTACCGCCAATTTCACCAATCATAATGATGGCTTCAGTTTGAGGATCAGATAAGAACATATCTAAACAATCAATAAAGTTAGTGCCATTAACTGGATCGCCACCAATTCCAATGCATGTGCTTTGACCAAGGCCAGCTTTAGTGGTTTGATGAACTGCTTCATAAGTTAAAGTACCAGATCTAGAAACAATACCAATTTTTCCTTTTTGATGAATATGGCCAGGCATGATACCTATTTTACACTCATCAGGAGTGATAACGCCAGGACAATTAGGGCCAATTAATCTAGATTTAGATCCAGCAAGAGCTTTCTTTACTTTTACCATATCTAATACAGGAATTCCCTCAGTAATACAAACTATTAGATCAATTTCACTATCGATTGCCTCAATAATTGCATCAGCTGCAAATGGAGGTGGTACATAGATAACAGAAGCATTACAACCAGTTTGCGCTTTTGCTTCAGACACCGTGTTAAAAACTGGTAAATTAAGATGAGTTTGACCCCCTTTGCCAGGAGTGACTCCTCCAACCATGTTAGTGCCGTAAGCAATAGCTTGCTCAGAATGAAAAGTGCCTTGAGCTCCAGTGAAGCCCTGACAAATAACTTTGGTATTTTTATTTACTAATACTGCCATTTTTTAATATTTTTAAATTTATAATTTATTGAACCGCTTTAACAACTTTTTGTGCGGCATCATCCAAATCATTAGCTGGAATAATAGCAACTCCTGACTTTTCTAATATTTCCTTACCTAAATCAACATTGGTTCCTTCAAGTCTTACAACTAAAGGTACGCTCAAATTGACTTCTTTAGCAGCCTCAACAATGCCGTTAGCAATAATATCGCAACGCATTATGCCGCCAAATATATTAACTAATATACCTTTTACATTTGGATCGGAAAGAATTATCTTAAAAGCGGCCGTGACCTTCTCTCTAGTTGCGCCACCACCAACATCTAAAAAGTTGGCTGGAGAAGAACCGTACAACTTAATAATATCCATAGTTGCCATTGCTAAACCAGCTCCATTAACCATACAGCCTATTTTGCCGTCCATTTTAACGTAATTTAGGTCAAAATTTGATGCTTCAATTTCAAGGGGATCTTCTTCGTCAAAATCTCTTAATTTACTGATATTTTCTTGACGATAAAGAGAGTTATCATCGAAGTTTATCTTAGCGTCAAGGCAGATAATATCGCCTTCTTTGGTTTCAACTAAAGGGTTTATCTCAACCTGAGATGCGTCGGTTTTGACAAAGGCCTCATATAAAGAGAATACTAATTTATTGAATTTCTTTAATTTATCACCAGTTAAATTAAGAGCAAAGCCCAATTTACGAGCGTGGCAGCCTTGAATAGAAGTGGCTGGATCGATAGTAACTGAAATAATTTTTTCTGGAGTATTGGCTGCAACTTCTTCAATCTCAACTCCACCTTCTGTTGATGCCATAAAGACTATTTTTTTAGTTTTACGATCAACAACTGCTGATAAGTAATATTCTTTGGCAATATTAGAACCAGCTTCAATGTAAAGTCTTTTAACTTCCTTGCCTTCGGGTCCAGTCTGATGGGTAACTAAAACTTTTCCTATCATTTTTGTTGCCTCTTCTTTTACCTCTTCTAAAGATTTAACAACTTTGACGCCTCCAGCTTTGCCCCTTCCTCCAGCGTGAATTTGAGCTTTAACTACAAAAACTGAATTTCCAGCATCTTTTAATTTTTGTGCTGATTTAACGGCTTCTTCAGCGTTAAAAGCTGGATAACCTTCTGGTACTGGAACGCCAAATTCTTTTAGTAGAATTTTGGCTTGATATTCATGAATATTCATTAGATTTGCAATTTAATTAAATTTTAACAAATTTGTATTTTATTTAAACTCAAATTTGCTATTAGAAATTTGATTTATTTCTTTGATTTGTGTAAAATTAAGTATTCATAAAAGATTTAATTCTAAATGTTTATGTAAATCTTATCTATTGATGCTTAATTTACACAAATTAAACCTATAATAACAAATAGTAATTAGAAATAATAAACTTAATTTTTAACATATCAAGCTACATTGAAAAAAGTTTTAATTACAAGAGATAAGAAAAGATCGATAGATTTAAACAATCTTTTAAAAAAAGAAGGATATGAGATTTTTAACGAGCCGTTATTTGATATAATCGAACAAGAATATATAATTGATAATAAAAATGATATTGCGGCCATTATTATCACTAGTTTTTATGCTGTAAAAGAAATTATTAAAAGCAATATGAGTCGTGATATTACCATATTTGCTGTTGGTAAATTTAGCTGTAAAAAACTAAAAGATTTGGGATATAAAGATATTAGAGTAGCTAAAAATAACTCAGCTCAATCTTTGTTAAAGTTAATAATTGAAAGTCATGATAATTTAAAAAAAGCTTCTATTTATTATTTTCGTGGTCAAGATATAACTATTGATTTTAAAAAAGAATTATCAAAAAGATCTTTAGAAATAACTGATGTAATTTGTTATAAAGCTGCAGCTAGGCTAAATTTTTCACCAAAATTATTAGATTTTTTAAAGAAAAATAAATTTGATGAAGTTTTGATTTATTCAAGAAATAGTGCAAAAATTTTTATAAATCTGGTAGAAAGGCATAATCTTATTGAATATTTTAAATATAGTAAAATACTCTGTCTTAGCCTTGATATAGCTAAAATTATCAAATATAAAGAAAATTATTTTTCCAACATTGATATTTTTTCAAATTCAAAAATTTTAAATGATTTTTATGACTAAAAAAGAAGATTTATCAAAAAAGAAAAAAATTATCAATAGTAAAGCAAAATCAGATGATGAATTTGTATGGCGTGGTATTATTTTATTACTTTTTGTTTTTGCTGCAATTTTAACATATGGCTATGTTAGCTATAATAAAAACAAGAGTGATATATTAGAATACAAGATGAGAAATGCGGCACAAAATATAATTGAATCGGATAACTTTGTAAATAAAATATACGATCTAGGTAACGAAGAAAAAGTGACGGCTCAAAAAAAAAGTCAAAATTTACCTAAACAACTATATCAAGATTTAGAAGATGATCATAATTTGCTAAATAAGCAAAATACTTCACAAGATGAAATTTTTAGTAGAGTTTTAAAACTTGAAGAAAAAATTTCTCAACTTGAAATCATTATTCGAGAATCTATTACCAAAAAACAGCTTGGAGCAATCATTTCGGCTTATAGTAATTTTAGACAAAAAATATACAACAATCAGGATTTTAGATTAGAGTTTGATAATTTTTGGTTATTATTGAAGCAAAATAAAGAATTGTTAGAGCAAGCTAATGAATTGCCATTTTTACTAGAAAGCCTTAAAGATTCTAAAGCAATTTATAATCAATTCATAGAGATACAGCCAAGTCTTTTGGCGCGCAGTAAAAATAATCCAGAAAAAGGTCTTGTTGATAAATTGCGTTACAATTTAGGTAAAATTTTTATTATAAAAAGTCTTAAAGAAACAAATCAATCTGATATAGAAAAATCAATAATTGCATTAGATGAGTTATTGAAAAAATCTGATTATCAAAAAGCTTTACAAGAGCTGTATAATGTTGATAAAAAATATCAAACCATGTTATTAGATTTGACAAAATCAATAGAAAATAGAGTGGCAATAGATGATATTCATGATAAATTATTGGCAAAATTTAGTCAATTAATGGATTAAACTAAAATCTGTTAATGAATTAATTTATGCCATATTATGCCAGATATGATAAAGTTTATACCAAATTGCAATCCATGGTTTAGTTTTATTAAGATATTTTTTTTAATTGAGATTTCTAATAATTTCTTCAACAACTTTTTTAGCATCGCCAAAAATCATCATAGTATTGTCATTGAAGAATAATTCGTTCTCAACGCCTGCATATCCAGAAGCCATTGATCTTTTGACAAAGAATACAGTTTTAGCATTAGCAACATCCAAGATAGGCATGCCGTAAATTGGGCTAGTTTTGTCAGTTTTGGCAGCAGGATTTGTAACGTCATTAGCGCCAATAACAAAAGCAACATCTGTAGTATTAAAATCACTATTTATTTCTTCAAGTTCAAAAACTTTTTCATAGTCAATATTGGCTTCAGCTAGTAAAACATTCATATGTCCAGGCATGCGACCTGCTACTGGATGAATGGCAAATTTGACGTTAATTCCAGCCTCTTCAAGAATTGAAGTCATTTCGGCTAAAACGTGCTGAGCTCCAGCGACTGCCATACCATAGCCAGGAACTATAATTACTGATGATGATGATTTGATTACAAATGCCGCATCTTCAGCTGAGCCTTTTTTGACTGGTTTTTGTATATCGTTTTTATCATCGCTAATTTGTACTTGATCGTTAAAGCCAGAAAATATAACGCTAATAATAGAGCGATTCATGGCTTTGCACATTATATAACTTAAGATAGCGCCAGATGCTCCAACCAAAGCGCCGGTAATTATTAGTAAGCTATTATTAAGAGTGAAGCCGATACCGCTAGCTGCCCAGCCAGAATAAGAATTTAACATTGACACAACAACTGGCATATCAGCGCCGCCAACAGGAGCAATAAGAATAAATCCAACAAAGAACGAAACAATAGCTAGAGCAATAAATAATGTTTTTGAGCCAGAAAGTACAAATAAAAAAGTTACTGCGATTAGAATTATAGCGATAATTTTTGCAGCGGTTTTAGGATTTTTAAATATTGAAAAAGTTGATCTCATATTGCCGTTTAGTTTAAGAAACGCAACTATTGATCCACTAAATGTTATAGCGCCAATAACAACTCCAATACCCATTTCAATAAGGCTAGAAGTTTTTATCTTATTGCCATTTAAAATATCAAAAGTGCCCGGACTCCATAATGCGCCAGCAGCAATAAAGACGGCAGCTAGTCCAACCAATGAATGAAATCCTGCGACTAATTGAGGCATAGCCGTCATCTTGACGTTTTTGGCAATTATATATCCTAGAGCGCCACCAATAGCGATAGCTACTATTATTATGTAATAATTTGATATTTGTGGTAATAATAAAGTGGTAATAATTGCTAAAGACATGCCGATCATGCCGCAATAATTACCCATGCGAGAAGTTTTTGGCGATGATAATCCGTAAAGTGAAATAATAAAAAATACGGCGCAAATTAAATAAGAAAAAGCAATGAAAGACGGCATTTTAAAGAATAATTAAATATAAATTTAGAAAATTTAACCCAAATATGTTAATATAAAATTGATTTGGATTGTTAGATAATTGTATAATAGTCTAATAAAAAAAATCTAGTACGCTTTTTGATGTACGAATTTTTTTATCAAGCTAGATACGCTATATAAATAGCATGATTCAATTTAAAAAAAATAGCATGATTCAATTTAAAAACCACTGCAAATCAACAAATTTTGGTAATTTTATTTACAATTAATTTATTTTATTTGTAGTAAGTTGTAGATTACTCAAAATTACTTATGTAATTTTTGCGTCATTTTTGTCGTTATTTTGATTTTTTAAATTCACATATAGCTGGATACGCTAAAAATAAAAAATTAACGATTTAATAATTAAAATAGTCGTTAAGACTATTTTAATTGATCAGTGCCAATTTGAAGGATTAATTGATTAATAATCAATTAATCTGATCAAATCTCCCTCAAAAATTCCTCAAAATTTATTGATTTGTAGTGGTTTTATTTTCTAATGATGGATTTGGGTTTAACTATTATTAATGAGTTAAAACGCTTAATGCAAGCTAAAGATTGAGTGATTAAAGTAGAATCTTTGTTATACAAAAGTCTTATTTTTATTGATAAATTTTTGGGTTTAAAGTCAGAAAATTCTAACTAAAGATGACAAAATGTTATGCTATTTTAACTTGAAAATGGTATTAATTTATACCACTTTTTAAGCAATCATGAATATGAATAACGCCGCTAATTTTACCATTATCAATTACAAATAAACTTGTGATAGATTTTTGATTCATTATTGCTAAGGCTTCAATTGCCAAAGAGTTACTGTTAACGGTAATTGGGTTTTTTGTCATAATTTCCGTAGCATTTTTATCAAGTATATTATTTTCGATATGACGCCTTATATCGCCATCGGTTATAATACCTATAAGGTCTTGTTTTTCATTTATAATCCCAATACATCCTAAACATTTTTTAGTCATCTCGATCAAGGCGTCGGATAATTTAGCTTTGTCATTGACTAAAGGCAAATCATCATTAATACGCATAATATTTTTTACTTTAAGAAAATTTGATCCCAATTTGCCGCCAGGATGAAATAGGCCAAATTTTTCTTTGTCAAAGCTGCGAGCATCAATTAAGCTGCATGCAATGGCATCACCTAAAGCAAGCATCATGGTGGTGGAAGTTGTTGGTGCGTTAATTGAGTTTGCTTCAGCTATTTGTGGCAATACTAAAGCTATAGTGCTGGCAAAAGTTAATTCAGATTCTTTTCGACGAATAATACCAATAATAGGAATAGAAAATCGTTTGCAGTAATATATGATATCTTTTAGCTCCTTTGTTTCTCCAGAGTTTGATAATAAAATTACTACATCATTTTCTGTTATCATTCCTAAATCGCCATGACTTGCTTCTGCTGGATGGATAAAAAATGATGGAGTTCCAGTTGATGCTAAAGTTGCTGCAATTTTATTAGCAATATGTCCAGATTTTCCCATGCCGCTAATAATAACTCGACCTTTACAATTTAGAATAAGATCTATTGCTTCAATATATTTGTTATCAAAAAAACTCAACAAAGCTTCTAGTCCTTTGATTTCAGTTTGTATTGCTGAGGTTGCTGATTTTATATAAGATTTTTTTTCTTGCATAATTTCTTAATGATTAAAATTGTTAGGATGTTTAATTTTAAAAATCTTATTGTTATTTTTTGAAAAAGTTTTTACCAGTAACAGGATTATTTAAATTATTTTTACTTTAAAAGTTTTTTTTCGTAGCTAAAGTATGAATTGATTTATTATTCAATTTACAAAACAATGTCTTACGAAACAATGTTTTTTAGGTTAAAATGGTACTATACCAATTATCATAATTAATTATCCATTTATGCTTTATCTTTTTGGTTAAAAATTGCAAAAAGCCTTAAGCCATATAGGTATAGGACTTGCATTTTTTACAATTTTTATCTCAAAATTAGATGGGAATTGGTATTAGAAGCTGTTGTTAAAGATTTTGAATTTTAGATAATCGATGTCTATTCAAAATCAATAAACAAATTATGATAAAAATAAAAATAAAACAATTATGAGCTTAAAAGAGCAAGAAATTTTAAAATATTTTATTGATTCTAAGGCTATTCTAAAGGGTCATTTTATTTTATCCTCAGGTCTTCACTCTGATACTTATATGCAATGCGCTAGAGTTTTAATGAATAGCGTAAAAGCCGAAGAACTTTATATAGAATTAGCTAATAAAATTATTGCAAAACTACAAAAGAACATGCCTGACATAGTTGTTTCGCCAGCTATGGGCGGCGTTATTATTGGTCATGAAATTGCTCGTCAATTAAAAATCCCCTCTATCTTCTGTGAAAGAGTTGATGGTGTTTTTGAGTTAAGAAGAGGTTTTGAATTAAATAAAGGGCAGAAAGTTTTGGTAGTAGAAGATGTTATAACAACAGGAAAATCATCTTTGGAAACTTTTTCTCTTATTAAAAGATTTGGTAGTGAAATAATTGCTGAAGCATGTCTTGTTGATCGTAGCAACGATAAAGATATTGCAAAAAAACTTGGAGTTCCTTTGATTTCTTTGTTGGAAATAGAAGTCAAAACTTTCGATTCTCATAATGTTCCTCAAGATTTGCAAAATATAAATGCTGTAAAACCAGGTAGCAGATTTCTAAATGTTAGAACTTAAATATTTATTGTTAAAAGTTTTGAATTTTAGATTTTTTCTTAAATATTAAGATATATTTGAAAAAATTTTAACAAAAAGTAAGTCAAAAATAAAGTAAAAGATAGTTTAAAAACCTATCTGCCGCGGCCATGCTGACGACCCTTTGCTTTTTCCTGAGCTTCTATCATACTAACCCAAAAACCTTTATCATTTCTTTTATTGATAATTTGCGCTGATTGAATAAGGTAAGTTAACTTTTGTCCTAAAATCATTGAAGTAAAAAAGCCAATTGGTTTTACTATGTCAACAATCTTCATGTCATTTTCTATATCTTTATGCTGCTGCTCTTCTTTTAATATTTTGTAACCCTTATTTTCTAAATATTCTTCTTTTTTTCTGTATAGCTCTTCTTCCTCTTTAACAAATTTCTTAAGATTTTTAGGAATTGCTTTTTGACTGATTTTCTTTATTTTAATATATTTTTTTCTTGCTTGATATAATAGAAAAGAAAATATAGCTCGTGCTAAAAATATCAATAACAATACTGCGCAAAATATCAGCAATAATTTTGGAAATGCTATTTTTAAATTTTCAATTAATAATGTCATATTTTTATGGTATTATATCATTTCTTATTTTTAACACAAATTAGTCAATAAAAAAGTAACTTATGTCATTATTTCGTGACATATCTAGTCTTATATTTTTAAAATTTTGCAAAAAATTACTAGAAACTTCCTCAAAAAATAAAATAAAATAATTAACTAACAATGGCTATCAATTTAAAGATAAGATTTTGTGGTATCTTTTATATCATTGCAAATGCGACGCATTTTATTGTAAGCTTGATTGAATCCAATTAGTGAATATCGATCAATCACCAATTCTTTATTATTACTAATGCTGGTAATAAACATTTGATCGTTTTCTTTCATTGCTTTTATAATATCTATATCTTCATTACTGTTATTAGCCCAGGCTAGATTTTTATAAGAGAAAAGATAAAATTTCTGCGAACCAAAAGAGATTTCAGTATTGCTATTTTCTTTTAAATAAAAGCCAGGGGAGGTGCTGATTTCGTTATTTTGTTTGGCGTCATGGGTGATAATAAAATAAGCATTATCACGAAAATGAATTGTTTTCTGTGAAGATATAGGAATAGATAATAAGTAACAAATTTCTTGATCACCTCTATCTGTTTTAAATATTAACCAATCATGAAAGTTTCCTTGTAATTCTGAATTTTCTTGTTGCGTAGTTGATTTTTTATCAATTTGAGCATAACAATTCAAGCTCAAAAAAGCAACGATGATAAAGTTAAAGATAAAAATAATTTTATTATACATCTATTTGCATTTAAAAATTTGTAGTTAGGTTCTTAAAAAATTCTGACAAATCAACAAATTTTATTAATTTTTATTCAAAACCAAGAAAAAATGAATGGTTTTTATTAAAAAATAAAGCAATTTTAGTGTTCAAACCAAATCCATCAATAAAAAATTAATTTATGCCATCATCTCATTTAGATGGGAATTGATATTATATTCTAGTTACGATAAAAAAGATTTGTTAATCAAAAAGTGTGCTAGAATTTTTTATTATAACTATCTACACCATGATTTAATGACCTAAATCAACTTTCTATTAACAAATTTGGGTTCAAAGTTTTTTTTAAAGATTTATTTATACAAATTTATACTTGAATATTTTGTTTTTTTGTTGAAAATTTTATCTTTATTTCTTAGTTAAAGTTTATTTCAAATGCATTGCTAATTTTCTTAGTTTTGCTAATTAAATTTTTATAAACAACTCAATATAAATATTTGGGGTTAGATTGTAAATTAAGATAATATTATTTTGATATTTTTGTTTTGTAAAATTTTTTCATTAACTGCTTTCTTTACCTTTTAGATAAATGGATTTTTTTATTTTATTTCAATTTTTTAAAACTCAATTTTTTGGCAATTATATAGCTGTACAAGGTGGTGGTAACCCTCTTTCACAATTTACTGTAAAAAAATTGATAGATATTAATCTTGGCAATATTGATTTAAGTCTTACCAACTCTTCATTATACATGATAATTGCCACATTTGCAATAATATCTTTCATGCTTTTTGCAACTCGTCAAAAATCAGTTATTCCCTCAAGAATGCAAGTTGTTGCTGAGTCAATATATAATCTAGTTCTTAATATAATCAAAAGTACCATTGGTGATGATGGAGTTAGGTTTTTTCCTCTTATTTTTAGTTTATTTAGCTTTATTTTGTTGTGCAATTTACTAGGAATGACTCCTTATAGCTTTACATCTACTAGTCAGATTGTAGTTACTTTGTCTTTGGCAATTGTATCGTTCGTTTTTATAGTGAGTTTTGCAATTTATCATAACGGATTTTTGGGATTCTTTAAAATGTTTATTCCTAGCGGTGTTCCTTTTTGGATGGCGCCGCTAATATTTATAATTGAATTATTTTCTTTTTTAATTCGCCCATTGACTTTATCAGTGCGTTTATTTGCTAATATGGTGGCGGGTCATGTTTTGTTAAAAGTTGTGGCTGGCTTTATTATTTCTTTGGGTGTTGCTGGTATTTTACCATTCGCTTTTAGCGTTATCATGACTGGTTTTGAAGTTTTTGTAGCAGTGTTACAGGCTTATATTTTTTCTATATTGGTATGCGCTTACTTGAGTGAAATAACTAAAGCGCACTGAATTTAGTCTAAGTTTGCAAGACTAAAGCTAGAAATTTTTCTATTCCCGATCAATGGGTTAGCAAACATTAACTTAAATTTAAATAAATATGCAAGAAACAGCGCAATTGGCGGTTAGTAATTTTGAAGCTTTAAAATATATCGGTGTAGGTCTTTGCGCTTTAGCCATGGCTGGAGCAGCTTTAGCTATCGGTAATATTTTTGGTTCTTTTTTTAATAGTATCGCTCGCAATCCTTCTGCCGCACCAAAGATTGAAAAATATATTTATGTTGCAGCTGGTTTAGCCGAAGCTCTAGGCATCTTTGCTGTATTAGTAGCTTTCTTAGTTTTATTTGGTTAGTATTGATTAACTCCACCTCTAAATTTATTAGAGGTGGTATTATTTTTTAAAAAATGCCTCAGTTGGATTTTACAACCTATAGCTCGCAGATTTTTTGGTTTGCTATTTGTTTTACTTTTTTATATTTTTATGTTAATAAGTTTATTCTTCCAAGAGTAAAAGGTATTATTAACAATAGATCTCGTTTAATATCTACAGAAACAAATAAAGCTTTTAAATTGGAGCAAGAAATTTTAAAGCTAAAAAAAGAATCCGATAATTTAAGAAAAGAGTCAAATCTTGCTTATAAAAGAAAAATCGACGAAGCGCAGAAAGAGGCTTTAATCTACAAGCAAAATGCTGTTAAAAAATTAAAAGATAGGTTTGAAACTATGTCCAATAGTTCAAGACAAAAAATTATTGAATTTACAATTCATTGCGAACAACAAAAAGAGAAAATAGTTTTTGATTTTATTAAATCAATTAAAACAAAAATTTTTAATTAATCATGGATGAGAAATTTTGGCTTGCCGTTTCGTTTTTTACTTTTCTTGCCTTTTTACTTAAATATGTTAGGCCTTATCTAATTAAAGCTATAGACGGACATTCTCAAAAAATAGCCGAAGAAATAAATGCCGCTAAAGATGCAAGGCAAAAAGCTGAAAAGCTTTTAGAAGATGCTAAAGAGTATCTTGAAGAATCGAAAACATATTCTGATGAATTAATTTTTAAATCAAGAGAAGAGGCGCAAAAAATTATCAACGATGTTAAACATAAAGTTGAAGAAGAGGCGAATAAAAAAATGACAGCAGCAGTTGATCGAGTTAAAGCTGAAGAAGAAAGGGTGATTAGAGATTTTAAAATTGATATAATTGAGGGTTCGATAAATAGATTTGAGGAGATTATAGCAAATGAAATGACTGATCAAGAAAAAACTGCTATTAACGAAAAATCTAGTAATGAGATAAAATCCCTCCTCTCATCATAACTAAAATAAAAATGAAATTAACTTTTTCTTGGCTTAAAGAGTATCTTGATAGCAACGCTTCTCTAGAGCAAATATGTCAAAAGCTAACTGATATTGGTCTTGAAGTTGAGAATGTAGAAGATGAATCCAAGATTTATAAAGAATTTTCTGTAGCGCAAATTATTAGCGCAAAGCCTCATCCTGACTCAAAAAAGCTTAAAATATGCCAGGTGCAAACCTTTTTACAAGAAGATCCGTTGCAAGTTATTTGCGGCGCTAAAAATGCTCGCGAAGGTATAAAAGTTGCTTTTGCAAAAATTGGCTCAGTGATTCCTGCTAATCAAATGGTAATTAAAAAGGCTAAAATTGCGGGCTTTACTAGTAACGGCATGTTATGCTCTCAATCTGAGTTAAATTTAGGAGGTGATGATGAAGGAATTATTGAGATTGATAACAAATGGCCTTTAGGTACAAAAATATCTGAAGTTTATAATATAAATGAAGCCATTATTGACATTAATATTACACCAAATCGCGGTGACTGCCTAGGGGTTTATGGTATTGCTCGTGATTTAGCTGCGTCTGGCATAGGAACTCTCAAAAATCTATCGATAAAAGATAATAAATCGGATAAAGAATTTCCTTACAAAATATCAAACTCAGCCACAGATTATTGCTCATCTATTTCATTTTGCCATATTTACAATGTAAAAAATTGCCCCTCTCCTGATTGGTTAAAAAATAAATTAGAAAAAGTTGGAATTAATTCAATTTCTGCGATTGTTGACGTCACTAATTATGTAATGCTATGTCTTAATCAACCAATGCACGCTTATGATGCTAGTAAAATAGACGACTCTATAACGATAAGATTAGCGCAAAATGGTGAAAAATTTACAACTTTAAAAGAGCAAGATATTATTCTTGACGACAAATCTCTAGTAATTGCCGATAATTCAAAAAATCTATCATTAGCGGGTATTATTGGCGGCTACAATTCATCATGCGATCTTGTTAGTAATGAAATTATACTAGAAGCAGCCTCTTTTAACGCCACATCTGTTGCTCGCACTGGTCGTGCATTTAACATACTATCTGATTCACGATATCGTTTCGAAAGGGGGGTTGATATTAATTCTCAGCAAATTGCTATTAATATGGCTGCTAATCTTATTAGTGAAATATGCGGCGGATCCGTAAGTAAAATAGCTAAAATTTCAAAACAAGAAGAGGGTAAAGTTATTGATTTTATACTTTCTGATTTTACTAAAATAATTGGCCTCAATATCGATTCTAAAATAGCTATTAAAATTTTGCAAGATTTGGGTTTTTTAGTAGAGCAATGCAAAGATAGTATTAAGATTACAGTGCCAAGCTGGCGTCACGATATAAACTGCTATCAAGATATAGTTGAAGAAATAATAAGGATCTATGGTTATAATAAAATTGAAATTCAGCCACTACCTTTCATTAATAAATTTAAAATAGAAGATAATATATCATCAATTAAATCATATTTAAAAAATCATGGCTTTATAGAAACAATTAGTTGGTCTTTTATTGACAGCAATTTGGTTGAAGATTTTACCAATATCAACCAAGACTTTATTATTGCCAATCCTATTTCCCAAGAAATGAATTATTTAAGACCAAATCTTTTAATTGGTCTGCTTAAATCTTATAAAAACAATGATTTGCGTGGCTTAGGAGATTTATCACTTTTTGAAGTGGGTAATATTTTTATTGATGAGCCAACAAAACAAAATTCAAGCATTTCAGCTATTAGAGTTGGCAAAAATAAACCTAATGATCATTATAAAGATGCTAGAAATTTTGATGTTTTTGATGTAAAAAAAGATATTTTTGATATCATAAATATTTATGGCTTGAAATCTAGTAGTTTGCAATTTGATAACATTAATTTGCCAAAATATTATCATCCATACAGATCTACTGCTATCAAGTTAGGTAAAAATATCATTGGTTATTTTGGAGAAATTCATCCATTATTATTGCGAAAATTTTCCATCAAAAACTCGGTTAATGCCTTTGAAATCTTTATTGATAATTTGCCATTGCCAAAAAATAAAACAATTAAGCCTTATATAATATCTGATTTTCAATCGGTAGAGCGTGATTTTGCTTTTATTGTTAATGAAGAGATAGCTGTCGGTAACTTAATCGATGATATTTGTAAAATTGACAGGGATTTAATCAAGGATGTGATAATATTTGATATTTATCGCGGTAATAATATTGCTAAAGATAAGAAATCAGTAGCTTTACGCGTTAAAATTCAATCTTTTGTTAAAACTTTACAAGGAGAAGAAATAGACAGTTTATCTGGTAAGATTTCAGAAATTTTACAACAAAAATATCAAGCTCAGCTTCGTTCCTGAGAAATTAAATCATTTTTTTGTCGCTTACAGCTTATGATGAAAAAAATTTCTATAATTCTTGCTAAGCCTCGTGGATTTTGTGCTGGAGTAACTCGTGCCATAAATACAGTAGAGAAATCTTTAGAAAAATTCGGACCTCCTGTGTATGTTCGTCATGAAATAGTTCATAATAAATTTGTTGTTGATGCTTTAAAGAAAAAGGGTGCTATTTTTGTTAATGAAATATCGCAAATTCCACCTGGATCTGTAACTATTTTTTCAGCTCACGGGGTATCAGATCAAGTTGAGCTAGATGCTGCTGATAAAAATCTTGATATAATTGATGCTACTTGTCCATTGGTAAGTAAGGTTCATCGCGAAGCTAAGAAATATGAAGAGCAAGATTTTGAAATTATCTTGATTGGTCACAAGGGTCATCCAGAAGTTGAGGGTACTAGCGGCAGAGTTAAAAAAGATGTCATATTAATAACTAATGAAGAAGATGCTAGAAATGTTGTTATAAAAAATCCTCAAAAATTATCCTACGTTACTCAAACAACTTTAAGTGTTGACGATACTAAGAAAATTGTCGATATTTTGGAAGAAAGATTTCCTGCATTGCAGCGTGGTTTAGCAACAAAAGATATTTGCTATGCTACACAAAATCGTCAAGATGCGGTAAAGTCATTGGTTAAGATGGTTGATATGTTGCTAGTTATTGGTGCTAAAAATAGCTCAAATTCAAACCGATTGCGTGATTTAGGAGAAGAATCTGGTCTTGATTCTTATTTGATAAATTCTGCTTCTGATATTAATTTGCAATGGTTTGATAATGTCGAAACAATAGGATTAACCGCAGGAGCTTCAGCGCCAGAAATATTGGTAAAAGAGGTTATAGAATTTATTGCTAATTTATTTAATAACAACATTGAGGTAAGTGATATGGATGGCATCTCTGAGTCTACTTTTTTTGCCTTACCCAAAAAAGTTAGAAAATAGTAACGCTGAGATGGATTTTAGTATAATATCAATTTCCACCTAAAAAACATATATAAAAACTAAACAATCTGACTTTATCTTTTTGGCTAAAAATTGCAAAAAGCCTTAAGTCCTATAGGTATAGGAC
>JALQXY010000077.1 GCA_023262945.1 Rickettsiales bacterium
GGATGCAACCTAGAATGTGGACACTTTGAGGTGGGGATTCCCCCATCCGTCCCAGTGTGGCTGATCATCCTCTCAGACCAGCTACGGATCATCGCCTTGGTAGGCCATTACCCCACCAACAAGCTAATCCGATAGAGGCTCATCTAATAGCGATAAATCTTTCCCGCCGAAGCGGTATTATGCGGTATTAGCGCTGGTTTCCCAGAGTTATTCCGCACTACTAGGTAGATTCCTCTATATTACTCACCCGTTTGCCACTAAAATTTAAAAGCAAGCCCCTAAATTTTCGTTCGACTTGCATGTGTTAAGCATACCGCCAGCGTTCGTTCTGAGCCAGGATCAAACTCTCAAGTTTGAAATAAATCTAGCTCTAAGAATTAACAAGTAATTCTTAAGAGATAGTACAGCTGTACTACCGTCTTAATTTTTATTATTAATGCATCAAAATTAAAATTTTGAAGCAATAAAGCAATGTTTGCAAATATTAACGATTATAAACAGCTAATTTTGAAAAGTACTGACAAATAATTTTGCAATTTAAGCAAAATCTTAGGAAATCATCAAAAATCAAAATAAGGAAGACTAATATTGACTACCTTTTTTTTGTTGTCAAGTAAACTTATGAAAAAATAATTACTTTTTATTAAAAAATTATAATTCATGTTTTTTAGCAAGAAAAATCTTGATACGTACTAGATAAATAGATAAATTGTTGGATTAGTCTAAATAGATCTAATTAACTCCTCTAATAAGCTCAAAGCAATGCCACTTGCATTACATTCAGGATGAAATTGTGTTAGTAAAAACATTTTTGGATAATTCTTATGCTCAACAGCTTCTATAACACCATCTGGCGCAATCGCTGATATTTTAAGTTCATTAGATAGATTTTCTGCAAAACAGCCTTGGTGATGAATACTTAACTCTTTAATTTTTTCTAAATCAATATTGGGATTATTTTTTTTATAAATTTTTGCCAACAAAGAATCTTTCATAACCTTTATTTCATGAGTTCCTTTAAAGATATTTTCTTTTTTATTTTTTACAATAAATTCAAAATTATCTTCGTATTCTTTAAGAATATCTTCAGAAAAATTTTTTATTTCATCATCGTAATGATGGCAATATTTTTGATTATCTTTATCAGCATCCTTGATATCTTCTAAATGTTGTATTAATTTTCCACCCATAGCCACATTAACAATCTGCATTCCACCGCATATTCCAAGAATTGGTATATCTCGTTTTTTTAAAGCATATTCTATCATTCTAATTTCTGTAATTTGCCTTGCATTATAAGGATCAACTGACAATCTTTTCTTAGTTTGCGGATGAATAAAATCTTCTCCATAAAGCATGGGATGAATATCTTTTTTATTACCTGGAAAAATAAGTGCGTTACAACTTTCCAAAATTGTATCGACTACATCCAAATGTTTATTCAGTAATTCTTCAATTTGTTCGTTTTTGATATTATTATCTATTTTTAAATGGTTATTTAAATTAGTTGGAATAAGAACAGGAGTTGCGCCGCAAATTTTAACCAACTTAACTACCAATCTACAACGCATAGTGTTTGTATCATCAGTAATACCAATTCTAAATTTATTTTTCATTTATTAATAAAATTACTTGGATAAACAACTTTTAATAATAATTTTTATAAGAAAATTATCAATCATAATTTAAAAAATATTAAATGAAAATAGGATTATTAGTATCAGAAAAAGGCTTATATTCTCACAAAAGATTAAAGGAAGAAGCTGAAAAAAAAGGTCATAAGCTAAGAATAATAAATTTAACTGAATGTTTTGTTAATATAACAAATGATACTCCAACAATTTATGACAAAAATGGCAAACCAATTAGAGATTTGGATGCTGTTATACCAAGAATTGAGCCTTCTATTACTTTTTATGGAACTGCAATTCTTAGGCAATTTGAAATGCTTGGAGTTTATTCTTTAAATAGTTCCATTGCGGTATTAAATGCACGAGACAAATTAAAATCATTGCAGATATTAGCTAAAAATAATATTCCTATGCCATCTACTGGTATCGCAAGCTCTCCATCTAGTATTGATGCAATAATTAAATCCTTGGGAGGGGCTCCTTTAATTATAAAACTGGTAGAAGGAACCGAAGGAGAAGGAGTTGTGTTAGCAGAAACAAATAGCGCTGCAAAAAGCGTAATCTCAGCATTTAAACAGCTTCGCGCAAATGTTATCGTTCAAGAATTCATAAAAGAATCTAGCGGCAGGGATATTAGATGCTTCGTTGTTGGAAATAAAGTCGTAGCTTCAATGGAAAGAATAGCTAATGAAGGTGAATATAGAGCTAATTTTCACCTTGGGGCAAGCGTAAGAGAAATCAACATTACCGATGAAGAAAGAAATATGGCAATAAAAGCAAGTAAAGTTATGAAAATGGATGTTGCAGGAGTTGATATTTTAAGATCAAATCGCGGATCACTTGTGTTGGAGGTTAATTCTTCTCCAGGACTTGAAGGTATTGAAAAAGCAACAAAGAAAAATGTTGCTGGAACTATGATAAAGCATATAGAAGATAATGCTGCCTAGAAGCTTGGCGATAACCTGCTCTCGCTAGTCCTAACGACTAACTACCATCGGCGCGACTTGCGTTTCACCTGCGAGTTCGGAATGTAATCGGGTGGGTCCACACCGCTATCTTCACCAAGCTATTAGGCAGCACTATTATAAAATGAATATGACAACTAGAAAATACCGTAGTTAGTTTAAATGTGCATTTAATACTACACATTAGTCTCAAATAAGCCAATCGGGTTATTAGTACTGGTTAGCTTAATACATTACTGCACTTACACACCCAGCCTATCAACGTGGTAGTCTTCCACGACCCTAATGGGGAAAATTTGTTTTGAGGGAGGCTTCCCGCTTAGATGCTTTCAGCGGTTATCCCGTCCATACTTAGCTACCCAGCAATGCTTCTGGCGAAACAACTGGAACACCATTGGTATGTTCAACCCGGTCCTCTCGTACTAGGGTCAACTCCTCTCAATTTTCCAACACCTGCGGCAGATAGGGACCGAACTGTCTCACGACGTTCTGAACCCAGCTCACGTACCACTTTAATCGGCGAACAGCCGAACCCTTGGGACCTTCTTCAGCCCCAGGATGTGATGAGCCGACATCGAGGTGCCAAACGATTCCGTCGATATGAACTC